>CABVRR010000033.1:0-22865 GCA_902500705.1 uncultured Nitrospira sp. | reverse complement strand
CATGCAGATAGCTTGCGAGAAGCTCATTGACCATGAACGCACCTCCCTTCCGAGGTTCATATTCGGCTGCTGAGTGAAACCCAAATCGCGCATAATAAGAAGGATGACCGAGAACTACGATCGCTCCAAAATCACACTGTCTACAATATTCAAGACCTGCACGAACAAGCATGGAACCGACTCCCTTTCGCTGATGTGTCGGTACAATCGCGAGGGGTGCAAGGGCCATGGCTCGCAGATCCGAATGCTCGGCGAGGGTGACAGGCGAAAACATAATATGCCCAAGAACTTCGTTTTTCTCTTCGCAAACAAGCGAGAGAACTGGATAGGCGTTCACGCGCAGCGACTCAACAAGATCAGCCTCAGTCCTGCCCCCGAAAGCTGAGGTATGGACGGCGCGGATGAGGACTCGATCATGCAATCGTTCGCACCGAATGATCATCTGTGACCCTCCGCTGCTAATATGGACCATGACAAGCGTATTCCCATTGAGTCTCTGAAAAACCTACTGCACAGGTTTGTTCGTTCGCTCTATTGCGAGAGCGCATACCATTGCACGTTCCGTTCGTCACCTAAACCCGTACTACACGGAACGAACGATCTTCACTGCCGCATCTCGTTCGATCCGTCCCAGCATCGACACCTTCCCAGCCTTCTCTTTCCGGACAATTCGCTCAATCTGCACGATGGCACCACGATGCCAATCATCAAAAGCTTCGTTCTGAGTTGAAACGAGACGATCTTGCCGTCCAATTTCTTGTCGACCCTGCTCATTGCACAACCAGGCTCGCTTCTCACCTTTGAGTTGACGGAGTTCACTCACGACTCGATGCACATCGTGCTCCCGCTTAACAATCGTCTTGCCGTCTTTGCGCAGCAACAGGTAGGAAAACTTCAGTGCGTCTTTAATGAACCCGACTTCCTCGTCGATCTCCTTAATTTCTGCTGGTGGCTCCCAGACCCGTTCTTCGTGACACCAATCATAAGGGTTGATCAAGGCCGGACAGGCGTGTTCGTGAAGGCAGGGGCTATAGACAGTGCATCGCTTCTCTCTCAGTACACGATCACGAACTTGATGCAGTGCCCTGGATGTTTCTCGTAAGGCTGGTTCAACGATAATCATGGTGCCCTGTGAGTCCAGAAGCGACAATGCTTCCGACACCAAACCTGCTCGCATTCCGATGGGATCTGTAGTGTCTGCATAAATCTCGTTCAAACAGTTGGCGAGGATGATGACGCTAAATGGAGCCTTCTGTTTGATCAGCCCCATCCACGTTTGCCCTTCTAAATTAGCCGCATGAGTCTCTACCTTCACTTCTCCAACGTTGCCCGCTTCACAATATCGATCCCATAGTTGTTTTGTTTGACGAAGAGCTTCAGGAGAATGATCAATAACAGTAACCGACAGCGCATGGGGAAACTGTCTCTGTTGCCACCAGTCTAGAGCGGCCAACGCTCCAGTTCCTGGCCCGGAACCGAGGTCTAATATGGAGACTGGTCTCGTTGCTTCGGGAATCGGCATTTCATCAAGCAACCGTTGGATCTTGGCAAAGTTTACTGGAAGGAAGTACTGGAGATAGGCCGCTGTAAAAAGCCAATTATCCAAATAGGTTTGCCTAAGTGAAACCCGTTCTTTGGTAAAGCGGCGGGATAGCTCCACCACCGCCTGCCTTAATTTCTTGCCTGAAAGCCCCTCTCTCTCTACTACTTTTTGGATCGCATTAAGAATCCGTGGTGAGACCATGGCGTTGAGGCGTTGCATGGAGCTAGTGTATGCTCGATCTATCATGGAGGACAACTATGACCGATGAAATCCTAAAGGCTTACAAAGAAGTTGAATCTGCCGTCGAGCGCTACATCAGACTTCTGCACGACCACGTCACGATGTTGCAGAATGTAGAGCCCCCGGGCTCTGACAAAGTGGTACGACTGACAGCGGGTTCAAAGGCTATGACTGATAGTGCAGGCATCTATCTGTCCTACGCAAAATACGTGGCCTACGGCATGCCGTCCAGTGAGGAAATGGTTGAGGATGAGATACAGGGGTAGACGTGTGACTCGTATCTCGTGGAATGTATGTCTATACGTTGCGTTTCACAAACGACAGGAGACGCGAGACGAGATATAAACACAAAGAGCCTGTCTGGTTCCCCAGACAGGCTCTTTGTCATGCACTACAAAGCGTTTGGTTCAAATGCTACGCATGAAGTGGCTGACTTCGTCCTGATTGACGGTACCCCCCATAACCTGCGACATCGCGACATTTGTGGATTTCTTACCGGTCAACCCTGATTCGACTTCATCTAGAATCAACTCAACCGGCATCGACTGACCGCCATACACGCGCGGGCCGCCGATAATCTTGGCTTTGGAATATCCATAGATCGCAGTCGCCACTTCCTTAGCCAACCAACCAACATAATTAAATTCTGGGACGACGATCAACTTCGCCGTTTTGCACAACTCGCGGAGCTCCTTCGTCGGGAACGGACGGAGTGATCGAACCTTGATCAAGCCGACATTAAGTCCTTTGTCCTTACAGAGACGCACTGCTTCGCGTGATTGCGCCGCGGCACTACCGGAGGCAATGATGATGGCTTCTGCACCCTCGACATTTTCAGCCGTCAGCAAGCCACCCATGTATTGATTGATGTACTTACGAGACCGTTCAACCGCTGCCCAAACTTCCTGTTGCCAAACGGCGTGAATGTTGTACGCCATAAAGTTCGACTTTTGTACCGGAGCGTCACGGGACAGGCGAGCGGGAGGGTTCTCCGCATCAAGCACGGGAACGGCTCCGCGCCAAGCTTCGCGCGGGGGAAGCTTCATGCTACGATCCTGCATGCGCACGTACCCACGGGCATGTGTCACGAAAAATCCGTCACAGCACACACCAACAGGCAACGTAACATCATTTTTTTCGCTGATCGTGAAACCGGCCATCGTAAAATCGAACATATCCTGCTGATTCTCTGCGTGAAACACGATCATTCCGCAGTTGAGGAGATATGACACTTCGATATTGTCCGGCTGAATGGCCAGTGGGGCATTGACGACTCGGCAGGTGAACATGGCGACCACCGGCAGACGGTGGCCTGGCCAGGACGCGATCCCTTCGAGCCCTCGCAACGTACCTGGACCTGCCGTAGCGGTATAGCACCGGACGCCTGCACGGGACCCTCCCGCAATGGCCGCCATCACGCCGACTTCTTCCTCACCACGATAGTATTCTTTCACATAGCCTTCACCGTAGAGCACACCGACGAGCTGCATGGTTTCGCTCTGCGGAGTGATCGGATACGCGATGGCTAAATCCACATTCGACCGACGGATCGCTTCTTTTGCGGCCTCACTGCCGGTGATAAATTCTTTTGTCCGCGGCGCCTCGTGAAATAGGTATTCAGGCGTCACGACTCGCTGACTCTTCGCCTCACCATGCGGATCCTTCTTTCCATCAGACTTCGGCACAGCGACGCTGGTAATCGGATCACCCTGCGGATTCGTTTTGACTTCGGTCTCGCTCATAGTTACACCTCTTGGCTAGTTCAAGCGTTGCCGCCCGACCTTATCCTTCCCGTTTCATCTGCTCGGCAGAATGACCGAACATTGCCGCACTACCCGTTCCGCCTGGCGTTGGGGCGAATGCCATCGGGTTCGTGTGAGTCTTACCGCCATGCACTTTGGACTGTGTGCCGGTAAAGCGTACATTTTCACCGCTTTCCGGAAGCTTGATCCCCATTTCCTCACGGACACGCTTGAAAATCTGAGCCACTCGCTTGATTTTGAGCGTATCAGAGTCTCGAATCGTCAACATGGCATCCTCATGGCCCTGCTCCGCACAAACAGCCATTGTACAGCAATTCGTACCGGCCCGGATCATCTTGAGTGTCAGGTTCGCGTAATGACAATGCACGCCGATAAAAATACAGGCTTCGATCTTATTACCCCAGATCGTGAGATTAGGATGATTAGGATTGATGACTTCTTCGGGATCGATTTTCGGATATTTCGGTCGATAGTCCGGCATCGGAATGATCATGACTTCAGGAATTTGCGCGGCAATTTCAAGAGTCGCCTTTGCCTTTTCTACGGCATGATCGTTCCAGGCCCACAGCAACAGTGGTCCAGGGAAAATAGTCGCATTTGGGCTCGTCAGCATTTTCCGAGCCATCTCTTCGATAACAACTTCCTCGTTCGGTTCCAGGAGGCCGTAGAACAATCCCTGCCCAGGATCAGGCAGATCTACACCTAACTGAGCCGCAGATGGAGGATGAAACCCTGCCGGACCCGGCACGATAATTCGCTCTCTGGTATCTTGTGTGGTTGCCACGCCTGACTCCCCTTCTTTACCCAACGACAGGGCTTGCAAGCACTGCGGTAGTGCTCTTCTCACCGTATGTAACATTGTCTGTCAACGCCGCCTTCGGCAATTGATCGATCATGATCATTTTAATCGCATTATTCTTCGCCATGTTGTCACAGACCCACACGCATTGCGCACAGCCCTTACAACGATCCACCGCCACATAGGCCGAACCATACTTGAACCCCTGGTCCTTGCCCATCTCATCGCTGTAGAGAATCGTGTTGGCTTCTGGACAGTATTGGGTGCAGAGTTTACAACTCTTCGCAGCACAAATTTCAATACTGATATCGGCTACGAGATACATGAAGACTCCTTTATACCCTGTTATGCGGTAGCGGTTGCTGCCACTGGTTCTTCCGCCCGCTTGACATCAGCTGCGGACCAACCATTGTCGACCGCGTAGTTCCATCCCGCCCGCATGACGGCTACATTTTTCTCAATCAATTCCTGTTTTTTCTTGAATTTCCGTTCGACCACGCTATCGAGCGCAGCCGTACCCCCAGACACCACGAAGCCTTTTCCCAGGAATCGATCTTTCACGGCTTGATCCAACCCCACCATACTCGTAAGACCTGTAATCGCCCCGATACAGCCCATCAAGGCCATATTGGTGGCGAGGTCCATACCGGCAACTTCCAACGAGATCTTCGTCGCAGGAAAATAATAGAGCTTCGCGCGGCGCTCTTTCAGTTCAGCGGCTTGATCTCGATGAAGATTCATCGGACCATCATTATTGATCAGCGCAATCCCATCTTCCTTCAAACCAAAGTAGAACGGCATCGTATAGGATTTACCGTGCGTGATGACCTGAGGATGAAAAATAATAATGATGTGTGGAAACGTAATCTCACCGATTTCGTAGATGGGCTCATCAGAAACGCGGACGTAACTTTCCACCGGTGCCATCCGCTTTTCAGATCCATAAAACGGCACAATGGTGCTTTCCCCGCCTGCGTTAATGACAGCCGTGCTCAGAATATGCGAGCCGGTTACAACGCCCTGCCCGCCGACACCTGCCATTCGTATATTGAATCGTTTTGCCATAATGCAGACTCCTTCTTCGTCGTCGTCCTTAGGCCTTGCCTGGAATGGCACCAGCAGGAGCAGCCGGCTTCGGGAGATATTCCTTGTAGCCATACCGTTCAGATAGGTACTGCTTCGCCTCGTCACTGACATACTCGGTAAACTGATATCGATCATTCTCGACCGTCTTCGCATCTTCCATGACCTTGTCGGTCGGAATCGCGTACTCAATATTGCAAGATGTATAGGCTTGAATGTAGGTCGAACCAACTTCGCGAGCGATCAACACGGCTTTCTTGATGACGCTTTCAACCCGTCGTGGGTTATTCGGCACCACCGTCGCCACATACGCGCAGCCTGCGACTTTTGCCATCTGCAACATGTCCATCTTCTCAAACTTCTTGCCGAGTGGGGCCATTTTCAATACCGCGCCCCGATTCGTCATGCCGCTCTCTTGGCCACCGGTGTTTCCATAGACTTCGTTGTCCAGCATGATCGTCGTGAATCGCTCTTTTCGGAACCAGGAGTGGAGCACCTGCTGAAAGCCGATATCAGCCGTACCGCCGTCACCGGCCATCACGACTACATCTTTTGGCTTGTCGCCGAATCGAAGACGGAGGCCACGCGACAGACCGCTTGCCACGCCGTTTTGATCGCCGTAGTTGCCGTAGACAAATGGGATCGCCGCCTGAGAAATCGCCAAACGACCACAACCGGCCGTCCCGACGGTAATCGTATCTTCTGGATTCGGGAACGCGACCATGGCCAAGCGAATGAAGAGCGTCATTGCGCAACCAGCGCACATGGGATGCTCCTCCAACACTTCTTTAAAACTTCCCACTTGCGAAACCGTGACTTTCTTTCCAAACGGTCCGTGTTCCACCAAGTCCCGATATTCCTTCGGCATGAATTTCTCGAATCCATTTGAAAACTTGACGTAATCAAGACTCATCAGGCACCTCCCTTTATATCGTTGGCAACAGCCAGCCGTTGCTCATATTTTTCTTAGTACCCCACTGACCTGCATCGAAAAAAACTTGAGGGCTTGAAGCTTTGAATAACCAGACCACTCGCTCCGTGGTGGTTGAATCTTGGGCATCCTAGCAAAGCTGAAAAAAGACTGTCAATCTTTGCTCAACCTTATTCTTATCTCGATAGCCACATCCACGGATCGGTCGAGCTTGTTGTCAAACTCGTTTCGGATTGTGTCGACTATGCTCAGATAGTATAACGTCATGAAAATCAAAGCAACTTCTAAGAGGGCCCAAGGCATCCAAAAGAAGGCCTAGATTCAATCGAGTCGATATAGGCCATTCGCCCCAAATGAACGAAATGAAGGTGCCCACGAAGAGCACACGGCTTCGAACTTTTTTACAATTCGTGTTTAGACATTGCCGATCTCTCTCATTCCGTTTACACTGCGTACCATGCCACTACGCGTTCTCATACCCGGCGAAGATGACGCTGGCGTCTATGTCGGTGGAGTCCATAAACGCCCGTCGATTCCGGACGATTCCGTCAAGGCCGAATGCCCGAAATTCATGGCGCACGGCCCCTGTGGCGGGGTCCGCAAGGGCGGGTTATGCGAAGTCTATCCCGAAATGAAATGTCCTTGGGTCTCGCTCTATATCGAACTGGAAAAAATCGGCCAGACGGAGTGGATGAAGCAAGTGTAACGGCCATGAATCGCTGAGACCGAAACACGATTACGCGTCACGAGACACAAGCAACCTCTTTTTATTGCTCACGGCACCGAAGGGAAGAAAGTGCGGCGCACAACTAGGACTACGAAGCTGGGGTACAACGAGCGGCACGCGAAGAGCGGCCTCACGGCTCCACTACCGGCCATTGAAACGTTCCCGAATCAGTACAAGGGATATGAGATTACGATCGAGATTCCCGAGTACACGGCGATTTGCCCCAAGACCAACTTGCCCGACTTCGGCACCATTACGTTGCACTACATGCCTGATAAAGAATGTCTTGAGCTGAAAGCGCTCAAAATGTACATCCACGCCTACCGTAACCTCGGCATCTTTTACGAGAATGCCGTCAACAGAATCCTTCACGATATCGTCACCTCCTGCCGTCCCGTCTGGGCAAAGGTCACCGGCACGTTTACCGCACGCGGGGGACTGTCGAGCAAAATTGAAGCGAAGTTTCCATAGTTGACGAGAGTCGACGCTCCGTACTTCCCCCTTCTTGCTTCATCCACAGCGGGCTGGGCACAAAAGGAGAGCTCTTTCGCCTATGGCGACATACGCAATCGGCGACGTGCAAGGATGCCACGATGCCTTGCAACGCCTCGTTCGAGACATTCGATTTAACCCGATGACAGATCGGCTCTGGTTCGTCGGTGACCTTGTCAACCGCGGTCCGGATTCGCTGAAGGTCCTCCGCTATATCAAAACGCTCCAAGATCGGGCCGTTGTCGTACTGGGGAACCATGATTTGTTCCTTCTGGCTGTTGCTGAAGGCATCGCCAACACACGTCCTGAAGACACCCTCACGGCTGTTCTTGCCGCTCCGGATCGCGATGAACTCCTCACTTGGTTGCGACAACAACGGCTCTTCTATCGTGAAGGTCCTTTTGTCCTGATTCATGCAGGCCTCCTTCCACAATGGTCGATCGACGACGCCCAACGATTTGCGCGCGAGGCTGAGACCATGTTGCACAGTCCGCTGTATCGAGACGTGCTCCGAGCCTTGCACCCTAGTAAACAGCTCCAGTGGTCGTCAGACTTAAGCGGCCCTGCTCGGCTCGCGATGATCATGAAAGTCCTGACAAGGCTTCGAGCCTGTTCGCCTGATGGTCTGATGGACTCTTCCTTTAACGGTCCTCCCGAGCGTGTCTCCACCGGCTATTTTCCATGGTTCAAGATTCCAGACCGACGTCATCACGGTGCCACGATTGTCTGCGGCCATTGGGCTGCATTAGGCCTCCACTTCGAGGAGCATCTCCTGGCCATCGACAGTGGCTGCGTATGGGGGCGGAAGCTGACGGCCATTCGGCTAGAAGACCGGCAGGTGTTTCAGGTGAACTGTGCGGATACAACGCGCGGTGCGTAGGCTCTAGACACCCAAGACTAGGCGAAGTGGAGGCACCTCTTCTCCAATCCCGAAGGAGAGATCGTCTTTCACCGAATCCGGATCCACATAGGTTCCGAACAGACGGTCCCAGATCGTAAACAACGCCGCAAGATTCGCCAGATAGTGCTCGGGCTTATCGCTGTGATGAATATGGTGATAGCGCGGGGTCACGATCAGCCACTCAAGCCAGTCGGAACGCCAGGTGATATTGGCGTGCATCCAATCGTTTTGCAGATTATTGAAGATGCCAATCGTGAGTTCCATCCACGAAGGCGAGAGATCCAGAAATGAATAGGCAAATAAGTAGGGCAGATTCACGATCACATGTTCGGGGATCGTCGCACGGAAACCGGCAAGCCAATACATGTGCGTGGGCGAATGGTGCCACTTGTGAATGCGCCAAACAATCGCCGTATGCATGAGCCGATGAATCCAGTAATGCCCAAAATCCGCGATCAGGAAGTAGCAGAACAGGCGAAGCAGCAACGGCATGTCATGAACGACCTGCGGCAAATGCGGACGAATCGCGATCACTTGATCCATAGACTCGGCAATCGGTACCATGCCGAACCAATAGATGGAGATCAGGATGAGGTCTTTCCCCATCAGCTTGCGATAGGGAACTTTTCTGGCCGGCCGGAGCAGCTCGAGTGCAGTGACCCCGAAGAGACGCACGATGAAAACGAGCGGAATGATCAAGTTGTGATCGACCACAAACTTCCGGATATCCTGACTCAAGAGCCAGTCAACCCATTCCATCACGATAGTCCTCGCTACGGCGAACCTTACCGTATCCAGCAAGACCTGTCGTGTGTTCTGTAGAAACCGGCAAGCCTGGTCAGACCAGAGCACCGTCTGTGTGAGCGGTTTGAGTTGCGTACTGGGGAAAGGAAGTTAGTGGTAACTCTCAGAGTCGCTGGGGAACTTCCCCTGCTCGACATCTTCTTTATAACGGCTCAGCGCTTGAAGCGCATCCGTCTTGAGGTGGGCATAGGTCTTGACGAATTTGGGGATGAAGGAATCAAAGAGACCCAGCAGATCGTAGAGGACAAGGACTTGACCGTCGCAGTGAGGACCCGCCCCAATGCCGATGGTGGAGATTGAAAGACTGCGGGTAATCTTGTCGGCTAAATCAGCAGGGATTGCTTCTAACACAATCGCAAAGGCCCCGGCAGCTTCGATAGCCTTTGCGTCCTGAAGCAGCCTAGCGGCTTGATCGTCGGCTTTACCTTGGACCTTATAGCCACCCAACGCATAGACGGATTGCGGTGTCATACCCAGATGGCCCATGACAGGAATCCCGACACTTGCCATGGCTTTAATACGATCCGCCATCACAGCCCCACCCTCCAGCTTCACCGCCGCGGCACCGGCTTGCAACAATCGGCCTGCGTTACGCAACGCCTCCTCCGTGCTGGTCTGATAAGACATAAACGGCATATCCGCAATGACAAGAGCCCGCTGCACTACGCCGGCGACCAGCTTGGTGTGATACAGCATATCGTCCATGGTCACCGTCAAGGTATGGGGCTTCCCCTGCACAACCATGCCCAGTGAATCTCCCACCAGGATAACCCTGATGCCCGCTTGCTCGACGATGCGCGCGAACAACGCATCATAGGCCGTCACCACCGCGAGCTTCTTCTTCTCTCGCTTGAGCTGCAGGAAATCGAGAATCGTCATCAGTTCAATTCCGATTTGGTGATGATCTCTGCCAACCGATGCGTCGCCTTGATGGCCATGATGTGCACACCGTCGCAATGAGGCCGCACAGCCTTGATTGTCCGCACGGCAATCTCAACACCGACGTCTTCGGCCTTATCTCCAGCTGCTTTGAGCTCGTCGATCATCTCGCTCGGAACCGAGATACCCGGAATATTCCCGTTCATGAACTCGGCCATCTTGTGATTGCGCAACACCAAGATACCGGCAAGCACTTTGACCGGATAGGGCCGGACCGCCTTCATGAAGCTCGCGAACTGCTCCGGATGGTACACCGCTTGCGTCTGGAAAAAGTTGGCGCCCGCTTTGACCTTCACTTCAAACTTGGCGAGCATGGGCCCGAGTGGATCAGCCTCTGGTGTGACGGCAGCGCCGATCGTAAACGCCGTTGAGCCGTCCAGCTTATGCCCCGCCATATCTCGACCATTGTTCAACCCTTGCACGAGTTGCATGACTTGGACCGAGTCCAGGTCATACACCGGCTTGGCCTCTTTATGGTCACCGACCGTCGGATAATCTCCGGTGAGGCACAAAATATTTCGAATTCCCAGCATGTGCGCACCCATCAGATCCGATTGCATGGCGATCCGATTGCGATCACGACAGGTCAACTGCATGACGGGATCATGCCCAAGCTCGTACAAGAGACGACAGACCGGGAGTGAGCCGGCGCGAACCACGGCGGCCGTATTATCGGTGACATTCACACCGTGAACACGCCCCACAAGCTGTTTGGCGTTATCGAGAACAGATGAGATGTTGGTGCCTTTGGGAGGATTATACTCGACCGTGACCGCAAACGTCCCTTGGTTGAGCACATCGATCAGGCGCTGTGGCTCTCGACTCATGGATGGCCCCTTATAGTAGTCCCGCAGTTCTTTTGGCGGATTCCACGGTATTTTCCAGCAGCATTGCAATGGTCATCGGGCCGACCCCACCTGGAACGGGACTGATCCAGCCGGCCCTTTGGCTGACCGTATCGAAGTCGACATCACCGCACAGCTTGCCTTCGGGAGTCTTGTTTGTCCCTACGTCGATGACGACAGCTCCTTCGCGGACCATGTCAGCCGTCACAAACTTGGCCTTTCCGATCGCCACGAGAAGCAACTCCGCCTCACGACATACGGCAGGAAGATCCTTCGTTTTTGAGTGACAGATCGTGACCGTCGCATTTCGCTGAAGCAGCATCAACGCCAGCGGCTTTCCGACGATATTGCTCCGGCCCAACACCACCGCTCGTTTCCCTTCGATTGTAACCCCTGTGGATTCGATCATCTTAATGACGCCTTTGGGCGTACAGGCCTCAAATACAGGATGGCCTTCCACCAACCGGCCGAAATTGTAGGGATGAAACCCGTCTGCGTCCTTGAGTGGAGAGACGGCTTCAAGAATAACTTTACTGTCGATCTGTTTCGGAAGAGGAAGCTGAACCAGAATGCCATGAATCTTCGGATCGGCGTTCTTTTTTCCGATCAGTGCCAATAACTCGGCCTGGGTCGTACTCGCCGGCAATTTGTGATCGTCGATATGAATACCTGCCAATTCGCAGGCCTTCTGCTTGTTTCGAACGTATACGTGCGAAGCGGGGTCGTCCCCAACCAAAATAGTCGCCAGACCAGGTTTGATCGCTTTCCTGGCGAACAGATCCGCTGATTCTTTTGCCAGACGATCGCGCACGTGCTGTGCGAGTGCTTTCCCATCAATCAATTGTGCAGCCACGATCTCCTCCCCTCTCGCTATCCGATTAGATGCATCATCGCAACTTAGCAGGGGAATTTTATGCAAGTCAATGTGTGCCACATCGCCCCCCTCGCCACCCACCTCTAGGGCTTTTCTTGACACTCTCTTTGTTGCTCCGGTACGATCATCACCGTCAGCTAAGGTTTGTTCACACTTGGGTAACCTGTCGTTGTCCGTGAAGTTTAATCGCCACGTCTTGTTTGCCGCTGCCCTCCTTTTGAGCGCACCACTCCCCGGCAATGCTGTGCAAATCATCGGTCTGGAATCGCCCAATAGCTTTGTCGGAGACCCATCCGGCAAAGAGTATTTCATTTCCAACATCAACGGCGAACCGGACGCACAGGACAACAACGGTTTCATCACAAAATTGAATGCGGACGGAAAGATCACCGCCCTCAAGTTTATCCAAGGCGGGGTAGCAGACGTGTCGTTGCACGCCCCGAAGGGAATGGCCTTGAGCGGACCGATCCTTTACATCGCCGACCTTGATCACCTGAAAGGTTTCGACAAAGTATCAGGGAAACTCATCACCACAGTTTCGTTTTCGACCGCATCCAAGACCCGCGTCTTATTGACGGACGTTGCGGCCGTACCGGGAGGCCTGTTGTACGTCTCCGATCAGACATCGAACACAATTTACCGGGTTGACCCATCGGCCGATCATCGCATCGATCTCTTGATCCATGATGACCGACTGGCAGGCCCCTCCGGAATCGCAATCCATCCGAGGACGAATCATCTCATCACCGTCAGCTGGGAGAAAGGAAAGATATTTGACATCACTCCCGACGGACAACTGACCGAGCTGGAAGCAAACGGCTTTTTTACCGGACGGTTCCAAAACCTGAGCGGAGTGGATTTCGATCAGTGGGGGAATATGTATGTGTCGGACCTGACAAAGGGCAAGATTTGGCGTATGACTCGAGACCGTCGCTTCCAAGTCATCGCCGAGTATCTCCCGGCTCCGGCTGACATCGGGATCGACCGTGCGAACAACCTGATCTTAGTGCCCTACCACTACATGCATGCCGCCGAAATGAATGGGCTGGAGTCTCCGTCAGGAAGCAAGGCTAAAGACGGGAGGCGCACACTGGCCGACTACGGATTCATCCCTCCACCTCCCAAGCCAGGCGCGGAAGGGTCACAGAAATGAGCTCCTGTTCCTATTGTCACCAGCGAAAAGGCAAGCGCCCATGTCCGGCGTTGGGAGGAACGATCTGCAGCCTGTGCTGTGGCGAGCATCGCATGACCCGGATATCCTGCCCTCAGGATTGCGTATATCTGGACAGCGGCAGCGACTACCAACGGAAACGGCTCAGCGAGGAATTCTCACCGGTCCGCCGATCGTTCTATCACGAGTTGGGAGAGCTGGGGGGGCAGAAGGCCGTCGCCTTATTTAACCTCCTCGAAGTCATCACCTTCAGCTACTTTGAGGGGCGGAGAGATGGGCAGGACGCCGAGGTCGTCGCAGGCCTTCAGGCCCTTCGTCGCACACTCAGCCCGCTGCATATTCCGTCGGCGCCAATGCCGGTTTTTGCGGAGCATCTTCGGAAAGAATATGAGACCTTCAGAAAGCAGAATCCCGAACAGATCGCCGATCTGTCGGATGCTCCAGGAATCCTGGATCGGATCGTCGAGTTTATCTCTGTTTTTTCAGGAAGTGCGTTTCAGTCCAGCCGGTTTCTGAGCGGGCTGATCGGATATGTCACGATGGAACATCCGGAAATCGCGGCACATCTTAAGCGGAAAAATGAACCGGGACACATTCTCCTACCCGGACAATCACTCCTGCCACCACCTGCGGCTGATGAACACACCCACGGTCCTGGCTGCAGGCATCATGGCCATTGATCTTTTTTTGTACTCTTTTGCATAAGGCAATCCCCTGCCTGCACCGTACGGATGCGACTCACTCTTCGAACTTAGTCGACGATCGCAACCGTCATCTCGACACGTTCACGAGGATTATCCCGCTCATCGCGTGCCAGATTGACGATCTTGTCGGCAATCCCGATTCCCTTCGTCACTTCACCGAACACGGAATACTTACGATCCAAGAATCGTGAATCTTCAACCACAATGAAAAATTGAGAACCTGCCGTATCCGGATCAGCAGCCCGAGCCATAGAGACAATACCGCGCTTGTGCGGGATATCGCTGAACTCTGCCTTGACGGTATGACCGGGACCACCTTGGCCGTAGACGTCTTTCTTGAGCGTATCTTTGGTATTCGGATCTCCGCCTTGAATCATAAAGCCGGGAATGACTCGATGAAAAATCGTCCCATTGTAAAACCCGGACTTTGCCAACTTGATAAAATTGTCCACGTGCTTTGGGGCAACATCCTGATAGAACTTGATCTCGATATCGCCAAACTTTGTTTTAATGGTAGCTCGTGGGCCTTTCGGAGCCTCAGCCTTTTGACTCGTGGCTCCATCGGCGGCTGCAACTATCTCCGTCCCTGCAACTGACAACACCGCCCCAACCAACAACCCAACAAACATGCGCCACCCGGTTTGTTTCAGCATCACCGACCTCCTCTATCTCTTTCTATCACGATGATTATTTCCTGTGAGGATGTGGCACACATCAGTCTCGCCTCGCCCCACAGCTCTACCGTACTGTCTCTCTAGGCTTCAACTTTATCGTATCACGGACTTGGCTCACCGCTCAGTCGCCCCAGCGCCTGTTGCGCCGCCGCTTGCTCCGCTTCCTTTTTGCTGCTTCCATGACCAATCCCAAACACGCTGTCCTGTACCTGCACCTCCACCTCAAACAACTTTTTATGATCCGGCCCGGTTTCACGCACGATCACATACCGAGGCAGCACGTCATATCGTTTTTGACACCATTCCTGAAAGCGCGTCTTATAATCATCTCCTCCAGGTTCTTCTTGCAGGGAGTCGATGTGACGTAGCTCATGGGTCAACACCTCAAGGGTAAAACTTCGACTCGCCTCAAACCCTCCATCAAGATAGACCGCTGCAATGGCAGCCTCCAGCGCATCAGCCAGTAATGATGCCTTGTCTCGTCCATCTGAGAGTTCTTCACCCCGACCAAGTTGTAATCGGGCGCCGAGATTGAGCCGCCTGGCCGCAGCCGTCAAGGATGCTTCGCTCACGAGTGTGGCTTTGAGTTTCGAGAGAGCGCCTTCACTGAACTCCGGGTATCGCCTCGCAAGATACTCGCTCACAATGAGCGACAACACCGCATCGCCCAAGAACTCAAGTCGCTCATTGTGCGTCCGTCTCTCGGTTCGACGCTCATTCACATATGATTTGTGCGTCAACGCCTCCAGGAGGAGGCTCGGATTCGTGAAGTGATAACTCGATAGGCTAGGAGAAGAATCGGCTGAAGAGACCGATGTCATCGTGATCGGCGCACTACGCGTCACGTCTCTTGAAAATCAAACAGGCATTGACTCCTCCGAATCCAAAGGAGTTCGACAACGCCATTTGAATGGCGGCCGGTCGTGCCTTATGTGGAACATAGTCTAAGTCACAAGCCGGATCCGGATTATCCAAATTGATCGTGGGAGGGAGCATCCCGTGAAACAACGCGAGAATGCTGAATACCGCTTCGATCCCGCCCGCTGCTCCCAGTAAGTGTCCGGTCATGGACTTGGTCGAACTGACCGGGATGCGAACAGCCTGTTCACCGAATACCTGTTTGATCGCTCGGGTCTCAATCGCATCGGCCATCGTCGACGTCCCATGCGCATTGATGTATCCGATCTGATTGCGATTGATGCCGGCATCTTTCAGGGCGAGTTCCATGCAACGAACGGCCCCCTCGCCCTCTTCCGGAGGTGCCGTAATATGGTACGCATCGCTGTTCATCCCATATCCGATGATCTCGCCGTAGATTCTGACTCCGCGCCGAAGGGCATGTTCCAGCTCCTCAATCACCACAACTCCTGCGCCTTCACCCAACACAAACCCATCTCTGTCTTTGTCAAACGGACGGCTGGCTTTCGTCGGTTCGTCGTTCCGAAACGACAAGGCCTTGGCCGCTGCAAATCCCGCCACACCCAACGGAGTGACTGCAGCTTCGGCTCCACCGGCCACCATGACATCGGCATCACCTCGTTGAATAAGTCGATAGGCATCGCCGATGCAATTATTACCTGTGGCGCAGGCCGTCACCGCACATGAATTGGGTCCTTTGGCTCCGATTCGAATCGCCACTTGCCCGGATGCCAAATTGATGATGGTCATCGGGATGAAAAACGGCGAGACCCGGCCAGGCCCCTTGTCTCGGAGCACATCGTGGAAGTGCTCGATCGATCCGAGGCCACCGATCCCTGAGCCGATATACACACCGACCTTGGTGGCTTTCTCCGGTGCGACCTTGAGACCGGCATCATCCACCGCCAACTGGGCGGCGCCCACGGCATAGTGGATGAACGTATCCATCTTCTTGATCTCTTTTTTTTCGATGAACTGAGCCGGATCAAAGTCTTTGACTTCGCCCGCGATTTGGGCGTCGTAGCCTGTCGGATCAAACCTCGCGATGCGGCCGATCCCGGACTCTCCGGCGCAGATCGCTTTCCACGTCTTCTCGACACCCGTCCCCAATGGGGTGACTAGCCCGAGACCAGTGACTACGACACGCCGTTTCCCTGGGACGGATATTCCTTCAGACATGCTTAGGACTTTTCCTTGATGTAGTCCAGCGCCTTCCCGACGGTCAGAATCTTCTCCGCATCCTCATCGGGGATTTCGATCGAGAACTCTTCCTCCAACGCCATGACCAGCTCGACCGTATCGAGCGAATCCGCTCCAAGATCTTCAACAAAGGAGGCCTCCGGCGTCACCTCATCCTCCTCCACACCGAGCTGTTCAGCAATAATCTTTTTGACGCGCTCTTCAACAGTTGCCATCGCTATGACTACCTCCTTCCCCGACATGAACCCTGTTGCACCGCCACATGGGGATCTATGACGGCCGTACATCTGAATAATTTCGATTCGCTCTTAGACCATCAACATCCCGCCGTTGACGTGCAAAACATGCCCGGTGATGTAGGCCGCATCCTCGGAGACCAGAAACCGCACAGCCGCCGCCACATCTGCCGGCGCCCCCAACCGTCCCAACGGAATCTGTTTCAACAACGTATCTTTCACATCGGCCGGCAAGCCATGCGTCATGGCTGTGTCGATAAAACCTGGCGCCACGGCATTCACCGTGACGTTGCGGCTGGCATATTCACGCCCAACGGTTTTGGTAAACCCGATCACAGCGGCCTTCGAAGCCGAATAATTGGCCTGTCCCGCGTTTCCGATCACCCCGACGATCGAAGCGATGTTGACGATGCGACCATACCGTTGCTTCGTCATCGACTGCAAGACGGCTTTGGTACAGTTAAACGTGCCGTTTAGGTTGATCTGTAAGACCAGATTCCAATCCTCTTCCTTCATCCGCAGCAACAAGCCATCACGAGTAATCCCGGCATTATTGACCAGAATGTCCACTTTTCCCCACGTCTTCAAGACCTGCTCGACCATCGACTTGGTGTCAGTGGCATCAGCCACGTTGACTTTGATATTCAGAGCCTTTCGCCCGAGCTTCTCGACGGAAGCGATCGTTTCCACCGATCGGCTGGGGTCGAGATCGGCCACGACAATATCGGCTCCTGCCTGAGCCAGACATTCGGCGATGGCTCGACCGATACCCTGCGCTGCACCGGTGACGATGGCTGTTTTTCCTTGTAGTGACATCTCTGGCCTTTCGGACGATACGTTAACAGGCTGACAGGGAATTCGTCATCTCATTTTCCATGGACCGGTCGACCTTAGCTGACGGCCTTGAGCGTAGCATCCAACGACTTCGGATCATGCACATTCAACAGTGTTGCGTCAGGCAAAATTCGCCTGATTAATCCGGTTAAGACGGTCCCCGGGCCGATTTCTATAAACGTCGTGACACCCATCTTCCCCATTGTCTGCACCGTGTCCTCCCACAGCACCGAAGAGGGCAGCTGACGAACCAACGACGCTTGAATCTCTTGTGCTCGACTGATCGCCTGTGCCTCAGCATTATTGACAAGCGGCGCGCTGAGGTCCGACCACTGAACCACCGCTAAATCCTTCGCCAATCGATCGGCGGCTTGCTGCATCAACGGCGTATGAACCGGCACGCTGACCGGCAAGGGGATGGCCTTTTTACAGCCTTGGGCTTTCGCCAATTCGATCGCCCGCTCTACTGCCGCCTTTTCACCGGCGATCACCACCTGCCCCGGTGAGTTAAAATTTGCCGCTGCGACGACTCCGACGGATGACGCCGTGCGACATACTTCTTTGACTACCTCAGCGCCTAACCCCAAGAGGGCTGCAACGAGACCCGTTCCAGCGGTCACGGCTTCGGACATGTAGCGCCCCCGCTTCTGCACCAAGCCAACGGCATCACGAAACGAAACGCCGCCTGCCGCAACCAACGCCGAATACTCACCTAAACTATGCCCCGCCACCGCCACCGGCTTGATCCCGATCGGCTCAACCAGTTTCAACGCGGCGACACTACTGACAAGCAAGGCCGGTTGAGTGAATTCCGTTCGATTAAGCCGTTCCGCAGGTCCCGTGAAGCACAATTCCGCGACATCGTACCCCAAGACCGTCGAGGCCTCATCGTAGACGGACCGCACTGAGGTATGCGCATCATGGAGCGCTTTCCCCATTCCGACTGACTGAGAGCCTTGCCCTGGAAAAACAAGTCCGATTCCTGAAGTCATGGGGCGTTAGATATCTTAGAAATCCCCCGCAAAGTCAACGGGAAAAGTATTCGCACTCTAGTGATGTCTCAGATATGAGACGGGTCCACATCCGAAATAGCCTTGGGTCATGATCCGGTCGTTCCCTACCATCGGATCAACGCTGAAGCCCAGGTGAGTCCGGCTCCAAACGCGCCAAGCATGACCAACGAGCCTTTCTTAATACGACCTTCGCGAACCGCCTCATCCAGCGCGATTGGGATGGACGCAGCTGAGGTATTCCCATATCGATCAACATTCAGCATCACTTTGTCGATCGGAAGGCCGAGCCGGTCCATAACCGCCTTGAGAATCCGAATATTGGCCTGATGGGGCACATAGAGGTCAAGATCCTCCACACGAAGATCATTCGCAGCCAACGTCGAGCGCGCGATCTCTTCCAAACTACGCACCGCGACTTTGAACGTCTCATTCCCCTTCATTTTGATGTACTGCCGGCGCTCCGCAATGACGTGCTCTGACGGGGGCATGCGTGATCCTCCCCCAGGCACCATAATCAGCTCGCAGAGCGTTCCGTCAGAACGAAGGTGAGTCGAGAGGATCTCTTGCGCTCCATCGCTTGCACTGACGACAACCGCACCAGCCCCATCTCCAAACAACACGCACGTATTTCGGTCGGTCCAATCGGTAATAGCGGACATGACCTCCGATCCGATCACCAGCACATGACGCATCCCGCTTTTGATATAGGCATCGGCGACCGACAGCGCGTAGACGAATCCGCAGCAGGCGGCTGAAAGATCACACGCCGCAGCGTGCGTCGCGCCGAGTTGGTGTTGAACGAGGCACGCGGTTGCCGGAAGAGGATAGTCGCCCGTGCAGGTGGCGACGAGAATCATGTCGAGATCACTCGCCGCCACACTCGCAGCGGCCAATGCCCGTTTCCCGGCCTGTACCGCTAAATCCGAACAGGCTTCTCCGGTCGCGGCAATCCGTCGCTCTCGGATTCCGGTCCGTTCTTGAATCCATTCATCGGATGTGGCCACCATGCGTTCAAGATCCGCGTTCGTCAGTACCCTGGTCGGCGCATAGGAGCCGGTTCCGGCGATGCAGGCTTTCATGTCTTCTCGTCCATCGGCGGGTGGATATGACTCTCTTCGATGTCCCGTTGAATCAGCTCGTGCACGCGGCCTTCCGCCATGCCTTTGGCTCGTCGAATCGCATTTTTGATGGCCTTCGCCGATGAGCGTCCATGACAAATCATCGTCACTCCATTGACGCCCAACAACGGAGCACCGCCGAACTCCGCATAATCCGTTTTGCGTTTCAGATTGAGTAACGGCCCGGCCATCAACGGATACGCCAAACGCCCGATGAAACTGCCCGCGATCTCCTTCAGCAACAGCTTCTTGATCATCTCGGCAACGCCTTCGGAAATCTTCAACGCGACATTGCCGATGAAGCCGTCGCAGACGACGACATCGGCAATCCCGCTGTACACATCGCGCCCCTCGATGTTTCCGACGAAGTTGATCCTGCTCCCTTTGAGCAGTTTGAAGGCCTCTTTCGTCACTTCGTTGCCTTTGCTGTCCTCTTCGCCGATGCTGAGCAGTCCGACCCGGGGGCTCGGTTTGCCGAGGATATGTTTTCCGTACTCGTTCCCCATCAAAGCAAATTGTTCAAGATGGGTGGCGGTACAATCAACGTTGGCTCCTACATCAAGCATGACAGCCTCTCCGCTTAACGTCGGCAGACTGGTGGCGATCGCAGGACGCTCCACTCCTTTTGTCAGCCCCAACACAAAGAACGCCGCGACCATGCTGGCCCCGGTATTCCCAGGACTCACAACCGCAGCAGCCTGACCGTTCTTGACCAGTTCCGTCGCGACCCAGATCGACGAGTCGCGCTTCTTCCGAGCGACGGCGGCAGGCGACTCGTGCATTTCGACCACTTGGGAGGCATGTCGGATCGAGAGACGAGCATCCAGGCAGGAGAGCCGCGCACATTCCTGTTTGAGGGTGGTCTCGTCGCCGACGAGGATCACCTCCACATCGAATTCTTTGGCGGCTTGAAGCGCACCCTCGATACAGGGAGCGGGACCATGGTCCCCTCCCACCGCGTCCAGCGCAATCTTCATGCGAGACGGCGTACTCACAGATGGTGTTGGAACGGCTGGATGAACACGCGTCGCCCCCTGCTCACGTCAGACGCGCTGGGAACTGAGCGCAATGGACCGACTTGTGTGACTACACGTGCCGGACCTCATCAACACTCGGCATCTCAGCACGTTGAGAACCATTCGTGATTCCACTCACGCTTCTTCGACCTGAATGACTGCCTTCCCTTTATACGTTCCGCAGTTCAAACAGGTGTAGTGCGGCAGCTTCCACTCATGACACTGCGGACACACCGCCATTCCCGGCGGAGTCATGCGCAGCTTTTGGGTACGACGTTTGTCCCGTCTCGCCCGTGAATGTTTATGTTTTGGATTGGGCATGGCAACTCCTTCTTCTGGCTTCCTAGTCGACGGGGATCTCGCCGGCTAACGATTCCCCGTCCCGCGCAATTTGTCTTTCATGGTGCGCAACACATCAAACGGACTTCCCGTCGATTCTTCGCGACAACGACAAGGACCTTCATTCAAATCTTTCCCGCAACGGGCACACAACCCAAGACATTCCTCGGAACAGAGCGGGTGCATAGGAGCCGCAAGAATCAACTGCTCCCGAAGCATCGGCGCCAGCTCAAGATGATCACCCGAAAAGTAATAGAGATCGTCGTTCTGGTCTTCCTCTCCATCGTCAGGGAGCGTCTGCGTTTTCTTCTTCCGCGCATCAGGCTGCTTTGCAACCACCGGCGCTTTGACTTCCCGTTCGTAGACCACACGCAGCGAAAAGGCCAGCGGAGCATCAAAATCTTTCAGACACCGTACACATTGATGAACTGCTGTCCCTTCCATGACTCCGGTCACATAGATCGTCCGTTCAATCGCGCGAAGATCCAGGCCGACGGCGACGGTGTCGCGAATAGACGCATCCGCATCGGTCAGCCCAAGCTCTTCGCTGGTCAGGTTTCCTGAAAGCGACAGCCCCTCCGCCGTGATGTCCACGATTTTTGGTGTTAAGACATCCATCGTCGTCCTCAGTCGCATGCCGCCGTCCAGCCCGAGCATCTCACAATCGGCGATCACGTTCGTTATCGCTCCTCGGCAAAGCTGATGATGGCGATATGTCTGGCCCGCTTGACGGCCACCGTCAGCTCACGCTGATGGCGCATGCAATTCCCCGAAATGCGTCGCGGAACGATCCGCCCTCGCTCCGTCAAAAAATTCCGAAGAAGTCCGGCGTCTTTAAAGTCGATCGGTGCCTTTTCCAGGCAGAACCGGCAAGGACGCCTTCGCTGGAATAACCGCCCCCCGCCGCGTTCGTTGTCGTTTCGGTCCATGACTGTCTCCTTCTAGACTCGTGCGATTAACCTTCTTCGCCCGTTTCATAGCCGGGGTCGTCGTGCATCGGAGGTTCCGCACCGGTCCCGCCGTCTTGGCGCTTGGGCATGAACGTGACGGTCTGCGCAACCACTTCATGCTTGCTGCGCTTTTGGCCGTCCTCCGTTTCCCACCGCCGTTGCTGCAACCGACCTTCGACGATCGCCCCGTTGCCTTTGCTGAGATACTGCCCGCAATGTTCCGCCTGCTTGCCGAACACTACGATATCGACAAAACAGACCTCTTCCTTCAGATCGTCGCCCTGCTTAAATCGGCGGCTCACCGCCAAGCCGAAACTCGCCACCGGGGTCCCGCTCGGCGTATACCGAAGCTCGGGATTCCGAGTGAGATTCCCCATGAGGATGACTTTATTAAACCCGGCCACCGTCGGACTCCTGCGCTGAGGCTTCAACCGGATGCCGCTCCACCAAGGGCTTCTCGTGATAGATCGTCAGAAACTTGATGATATTGTCTTCCAATCGATAGGCCCGCTCAAGTTCACCGACGGTGTTGTTCGGCGCCTTAAAGTAGAAGTAGGCATAGGTGCCCTTCCGCTCGCGACGGACTTCGTACGCCAGCTTCTTCTTCCCTAAATTTTCGGCTTTGATGAATTGGGCGCCGGTTTTATCGGCGACACTCTTCATCTTGTCGATGAGCGCTTTCGTCTCCTCATCGGAAACGGACGGACGAATAATAAACAGAGACTCGTAGAGCTCCATGCAGCAATCCTCC
>CABVRR010000032.1 GCA_902500705.1 uncultured Nitrospira sp. | reverse complement strand
CTTCATCCCGATCACGGCGATGACGGCCTCGCCAGTCGAGGCACTGTAGTGGAATCCGCACGCCATACCGTGCAACCTGCATCGGTTGCTTGACGCCGTCCCAGACAAAACCGGTACGGAGGATCGGATGACGTTCCACCACTTGTTGCCAAGCTTGCTCGAAGGGGTGGAGCTCCAGCTCTCCGTCGATCACGAAGCCGGTCTGCGTGAAATAAGGATCCGCTGCCGCATCGGACACGGCATGGAAGAGCAGTCCTTCCTGCAGCGGGGAGAGATAATGGATTGACTCGATATCCTTGTGCTTACTCATGGCTGCCTCAAACCCACTCAGTTCATTTGTTCCAAGATCGCATCCAGTGCGTCCTGCTCCAGCTCCACATTCGGAAAATCGGACGGTGTGTAGCCGCCGGCGTCTGCGGACAGACAATGTGTGATCAGGGCTTGCACGTCGTTCAGATACGCCTCCGCCAGGGACCTGATGGTACCGAGACGAAAGCGCTCACGGCTGTATGTCCAGCTCACATGTAAACGTCCGTTCACGACCGACGCATTGATGTCCAACTCGTATTCCATCGGATTGCGCGGATCATGTTCTTGACCGACCGATTCCTCAGACAAGACGAAAGCTGAGTCGTTTGTAGCGACCCTGTCGAATTGTCCGAGATAGTTGAATCCCACCGGAACCCGTTCTGCACGGTGAGTCGTAACTGCACCGAGACCTTCTTTCGTCAAATATCGAACGATGCCATAGCCGATACCGCGACTTGGGATCCGGCGCAGGCGCTCCTTCACGGTCATAAGGGCTTCTCTTGGTGACTTCGAGCGCGTCACGTCCAACGTCACAGGAAACACGCTTGTGAACCACCCGACTGTGCGCGAGACATCCAGCTCGGGAAACAGATCCTCCCGTCCGTGCCCCTCGAGATCGATCGTGACACGATTGAGTCCCGTCCACCGGCCGAAGGTCTGCACCAATGCCGTCAACAACACATCGTTGATCTGCGTTCCATAGGCAGCGGGTACGTGATGTAACAACGCATTTGTGTCCTGCTCATCCAACGACACGGTCAGAGTCTCAGACGCTGCTTCTTGGTCACTGCCGTCTGGATCGTCGACAGGCAGCACAACGGATTCTTCCTTGTGTGCCGTCAACCAGACGGCCGAAGCCGGATCATGTATAACCTCAGTCTCCCCATATCGCTGCAACCGTTCAGCCCACCGGCGGAACGACGTCGTTTTGAGCGGTAACCGGATAGGATGGTTTTCTACCGCTTGTCGATACAGGGTCTGCAGATCCTCCAGAAGTATTCTCCAGGACACACCGTCTACCGCGAGATGATGCACGGCAATCAGCAGCCGATCGGGTAATCCTTCTCCCATCTCGAACCAGACCACCTGCAAGAGCGGCCCTTCCGAGATATGTAAACTCCCTTGCCATTGCGTGGCCTGCGCTTCGAACGACACATGACGCTCTGCATCGGATAGCGCGGTCAGATTCACCCGGTGAACGAAAGGTCCCGCTGGAATCGGCATATGCGACTGACGCCAACCCTCGCTCGTCTGCGCAAATCGAAGCCGTAGCGCGTCATGATGAGCAAGGAGCGCCGCCACTGCAGCCTCCAAGGTTGATGCCACGAGCGGCTCTTTCGTCTCCAGCAAAACCGATTGATTCCAATGGTGTCGATTGACCAGCGGCAACTCGAAGAATGCGCATTGGATGGGTGTCAATGCGACTTCACCCACGACGGCTCCCTGCTCCGCCTCCAACACGACCGTCGCTTCCCGTCCTGCCACCGCCGCAAGCTCGGCAACCGTCTGGTGTTGAAAGATCTGTCGAGGGCTCAGCAGCAGCCCGGCCTGCTTGGCTCGAGCAATCACTTGAAGACTGACGATGGAATCGCCGCCCAGTTCAAAGAAATTGTCCTGCGTACCGACCTGCGGCAATCCCAGTACGTCCTCCCAAATTTTCACGAGCGTGGCTTCGGCTGGTGTGCCAGGCGAGGTGTAGGAACGTTCCGTCTGACCGGCAAGGTCCGGCATAGGCAGAGCGCTGCGATTGATTTTCCCGTTCGAGTTTCGCGGCAAGGTATCCAGAACGACAAAGGAACTCGGAATCATATAGTCCGGTAACGTGTCCTGAAGTCGGCGCCGCACGTCTTGGATATCCAACGTTTCCGGAGCATCCGGTATGACATACGCAACCAACCGTCGCTGCCCAGGCTGGTCTTCTCTTGCCAGCACGACGGCTTCCAATATTCCTCGCTGCTCCAGCAGTCGCGCTTCTATTTCACCGGGCTCGATACGATAGCCACGGATTTTGACCTGATGATCGATACGTCCCACAAACTCAATGGTGCCATCGGTCCGATAACGGGCAAGATCCCCTGTGCGATACAGCCTCGCTCCCGCGCTCGGTCCGAAAGAATCCGGCATAAAAGCCGCCGCCGTCCGCTCGGGATCACGGAGATAGCCGCGCCCCACTCCTACTCCACCGACACAGAGTTCACCGGTTGTGCCGATCGGCACGGGCATCAGATGACGATTCAGAATGTAGAGACGCAAGCCGGGAACCGGTCGACCGATCGGCACCGGTCGATCTGCATCATCCGGGGGTACATACATGGCATGTGTCGCCACGTCGTCCGAACATTCGGCAGGTCCGTAGGCATTCATCAACGGAATAGTCGGGTAGCGCGCAAACCATCGACGACAGAGGGCCGAAGACAAAGCCTCGCCGGTCGGCAACACCCACCGCATCTTGGCCAGAGCAGGCACGCCGCCATCGACGGCGAGAAAGCTCTGCAACACCGCCGGAACCGGCTCAACAATGGTGATGCCGGCATCATCCAGGTGATGGAATAACGCCGTCGGATCATGGGCCACATCGTCCGGAACGATGTGCACCGTCGCTCCGCACAACAAGGCGGCCAAAAACTGCCAGACAGAGATGTCAAAACATTGCGAGGCAGTCTGCGCGACGATATCGTCGGCTGTCATGCTCAGACTGTCCAGCTTGTACAGGATATTGTTGAGCATACCCTCCTGCTCGACCATCACACCTTTAGGTGCGCCGGTCGAGCCGGATGTATAGATAAGATAGGCTAACCGCCTAGCTGCGCGGATCGGACTGAGACCGTCACGATCGACGTCCTGTTCCATGACCTGCTCGATGGTCAGTACGCGTGGCTGTCTGTCCGCCGGAACATCCTTCAACAGATCGGCGGCCCGGGCTTCCCATTCACCAGTCACCAACAACACGTGCGGACGGCTGAGTTCCACGATCTGCGCCATCCGCTGTTGAGGATGTCGAGGATCCAGCGGCAAATAAGCGCCTCCTGCCTCCAAGGCGCCAAGGATCATCGCTAGCAGCTCGGGGCTTCGTTCTCCAAGCACGGCTACGACCGAGTCTGCACCGACTCCGGCCGCCATCAACGAAGCTGCAGTCTTACGCACCCGGTGATGGAGTTCTCGATAGGTCCAAGTCCGAGTTCCATACATAACTGCTGGGGATTCGGGCGTGCGCTCGACCTGCGCGGCAAACCGCGTCACATAGTCAGGTGTCACATCGTGGCCCGAAACATCGTTCCAGTCGACCAGTTGCAGTTGCCGCTCGCGCGTCGTGAGAGGGGATGTATCCTGCACTCGACTGTCCGGCTTGGCGATCATGACAGTCAGAATTTCAAGAAAACCCTCCGCAAAACGCTTGACGGTACTCTCATCGAACAGGTCCGTGTTGTATTCAAAGGATCCGGACAGACGATCGGGCTCGACCACCACATCCAGAGACAGGTCGAACAGTGCGGTGCCAGGATTGATCTCCACGTTCTCTACCCGAAGGCCCGGCGTCTCCATGGATTGTTCCGCCGGTGTCTGCAGTGTGAACATGACCTGAAAGAGCGGAGAATGGCTCAAGTTCCGCTCCGGCTGCAGCGCATCCACCAGATGCTCGAATGGGAGGTCTTGATGAGCCTGGCCACCTAAAACTTCGTTTCTGACGCGATCCAGCAGATCAATCCAGCGTGGGTTGTCCGGAATATCTGTTCGCAACACCACCGTATTGACGAAGAGGCCGATCAGCTCTTCCACCTCGATCCGAAGCCGATTGGCGACTGGGCTGCCGACCAGAATGCTGGTCCTGCCGCTATAATGGTGGAGCAAGGCCGTGAAGGCCGTCAGCAGGGTCATATATAGGGTGAGACTATGGCGGCGGCTGAAACCCGTGATCTGCTGCAATAACTCGCCGGGCACCGTAAACTCGCAGCATGCGCCGCGATAGGTCTGCACGGCCGGACGGGGCCGATCGGTCGGTAATTCCAAGGCGGCCGGCGCATCCCCCAAACGCTCCTTCCAATAGGCGAGCTGCGCGTCCAACACCGCTCCTTGCATCCAATCACGTTGCCAGATCGCATAGTCGGCATATTGGATAGGCAACGGCGACAACGCGGCTGATTGCCCTGAGAGACCGGCCTGGTAATACGTCACCAATTCCCTGATCAAGACGTCCATCGCCCAACCGTCCGAGACGATGTGATGCAGGGTCATCACCAACAGATACTCTTCTTCCTCGATGCGCCACACTCGTGCACGCACCAACGGCCCGCGGGTCAGATCAAAAATTTGCTGCGCTTCAGTTTCACTCTGCGTGGCCAATTCGATCGCACGCTTCTCCTCGGGAATATCGCGAAGATCGACAATGGGAATATCGATCGTCACCGAAGGCAGCACGACCTGCGCCGGTTGCCCGTCGATTTCCTGAAACACCGTCCGCAATGCTTCGTGCCGCGCGATCACGTGATTGAGACCGACCGTCAACAGATCCACATCCAACGTACCCCGAAGGCGGAACCCGGCCGGCAGATTGTAAAAAGGGCTGTCCGGCTCCAGTTGTGCCAGAAACCAGAGACGCTGTTGTGCAAAAGAGGCAGGCAGAGAGCCGGTGCGGTCGACAGGTACTAACGGTGGCGCTTGAACGGCGGCACCGGCCTCCCGCGCGCGATCCACGGCTGCGGCCAACGCTGAAACGTTGGTGGATTCAAACACGGTTCGCAGGGACAGCTCGACATGGAACGCGCTGCGGAGCCGCGACATGATCTGCGTCGCCAGCAATGAATGACCGCCCAGCTCGAAGAAATCATCGTGAATGCCGACTTGCTCGACGCCCAACACGTCCGACCAGATGCCTGCCAGAATTTCCTCCGTCGCGGTGCGCGGCACCGTATAAGGACGGACAAACTGATCGCCCAGATCCAGCGCCGCCAGCGCGAGGCGATCGATCTTGCCGTTCGGTGTGCGCGGCAATACCGGTAATGGCACGAACGCCGTCGGGACCATATACTCGGGGAGCTGTGACAGTAGGAGATCGCGCAATGCCGGTACACTCAGGTCTTTCCCCTCATGGCCGACGACATAGGCTGCCAATCGTTTCTCACCCCGTGCGTCGGTATGCAGCAGCACGGCCGCTTCGCGCACGAGCGGACTCGACAACAGATGCGTTTCGATCTCGCCCAATTCGACTCGAAACCCGCGTAGCTTGATCTGCTGATCGATGCGCCCGACGAATTCGATGGCGCCGTCCCGACGATAGCGGGCCAGGTCGCCGGTCCGATACATCCGGGCGCCCAGGTCGGACCCGAACCGATCCGGCACAAAGACTTCGGCCGTCCGAGCCGGGTCTTGCAAATACCCGCGGCCGACTCCGACCCCCGCCACGTACAACTCCCCGGGAACACCAGGCGGCACCGGCTCCAACCAGGCATTGAGAATGTGCAGGCGGGTGCCTTTGATCGGATGACCGATCGGCATGTGCGTCGTGTCGGCAGATGGAGATTCGAGTATAGGATGGACAGCCACATCGTCGGCACACTCCGCTGGTCCATACGCATTCAACAACGGGATTGCCGGATAGCGAGCCAGCCATTGACGGCACACCGACGGCGGCAGGGCTTCTCCGGTCGGCAGGACCCACCGGAGTTTCGGAAGTCGAGGTCCCACATCAGGTCCCACTTCCGACGCCGCATCCGACAGTCCCTGAAGCAGTGCGGGCACCGTTTCAAGGATCGTGATGCCGGTGCCGTCAAGATGCATGAGCAGGCGAAACGGATCACGGGAAATATCGTCTGGAACGATGCTCGTCCTCGCTCCGCATATCAGTGCAGTCAGAAATTGCCAGACAGAGATGTCGAAACATTGGGAAGCAGTCTGCGCAATGACATCAGACGGCGTCAGCGCTAACCCCGACACCTTGCTCCGAATATTATTGAGCATGCCGCGCCTTGTGAGCATCGCTCCCTTCGGCACTCCGGTGGAGCCTGAGGTGTAGATGACATAGGCCAGATGTTCGGATTGTCCTCGATCGACCGGATTATCTTCGCGGTCGGCTTCATCGAGAATCCGTTCGATCAGCATGATCCGCGGACGTGAGTCTGCATCGATCTGTGCGACCGCTTCCTGCAGCCGCGTGAGATAGCCCTGTGATGTAAGTACAACCGAGGAACGACTCAGCTTCAGGATCTGCGTCAGACGCGACACGGGGTGGTGAGGATCAAGCGGCAGATAGGCTCCGCCTGCCTTGAATACTCCGATCATCATGGTCAGGAGATCGATGCCTCGATCGTCCAAAAGAGCTACGACGGTGTCGGGTCCCACGGACGCTTCAGTCAGTGCATGTGCGACGCGATTGGCTCGCCGATTCAATTCACAATACGTCGCCGTCTGCCCGAGGCACTCGACAGCCACGGCGTCGGGGCTGCGCTCGGCTTGCTGCTCAAACAACTGCGGCAGACTTCCGACCTCGTCTTTTCCGCTAGCCCTTGAGTCCGGATTCCACTCGGTCAGGAGTTGTTGGCGTTCCTCTCGTTTGAGCGGTGATACGTCGGCAAGCCGCGCATTGGGCCGCTCGGCCATCGCTTCGAGCAGTGTCTTGAGATGGCGGATCATGCGACCGGTGGTGTCCGCATCGAACAGCCGCTTGTCGTAAGAAATCTTGAGGCCCAATTCACGGCCCGGCCATCCCATCACGGTCAGTGGATAATTCGTATGGACCCTATACTGTTCCTCTTCCGCTTTGAATATGATCCGCCCTTCGCAGAGCTCCGGATCCACCGGCGCGTTTTCAAACACAAACAGGCTGTGGAACAATGCCTCCCCACGCGGGATCTCACTCCATCGCTGCATCTGGACGAGCGGCGCATAGTCGTACTGCCGCAGACGCACGTTCTCCGCCAGTAAGTCCTTCAGCCAGTCCATCAGAGAACGATCCGGTTGTAAGGAGACTCGAAGCGGCAGCGTATTGATGAACAGACCAAGAATCGATTCGACACCAGGCAATTCGGTGGGGCGTCCGGCCACCGTCACGCCGAACAGAACCTCGCGTTCGCTGCTGTAATAGCTGAGCAACAACGCCCAGGCCCCCTGGAAGAATGTGTTCACCGTCAGGCGATGACGCTGGGCCAAGTCCGCCAACGTCGCCGACGTTTCGGCGCTCAGGTGCAAGCAATGATCCGCCGCGTCCTCGTTCTGGTCGGCGAGACCTTCGGGCAGCCGATCATAGGATAGCGGTGTCGGCATGGGAAAATTTTGAAGATACCCACGCCAGAAAGATTCTGCTGCGGTGATGTCCTGTTTCTGCAACCACGCGATATAGTCCCGGTAAGGACGTGGCTTCTCGCGAGTCAGCCGCTCACCTCGGACCAACGCTCCGTAGTGAGCGAGGAAATCCATCAAGAGCAGCGAGATGCACCACTCATCCAGCAAAATATGATGGAAACTATGCACGAACTGGTAGCGGTCGTCGGCCAGACGGATCAACCAGAGCCGCATGAGCGGCGCCTTGGTGAAATCGAATCCTTCACGGAGTTCGGCCTCCAACTTGTCGTCCAGTCGCGCGATCTGCTCGAGACGCGTCTGCCCTCTCCAATCGAGCGATAGGATCGGCACGTCCACCCGTTTATGTACCGCTTGCAACGGCCGCTTCTGGCTCTTCCACACGAACGAGGTTCGGAGCACCGGATGTCGATCAATCACCACATCCCACGCGCGCACGAACGCTTCATAATTCAGGTCGCCTTCGAGCAGATAGCGGTTTTGCATCAGATAAATTCCGGTACCGGGATTCATGAGCGTGTGAAACAGCATCCCCTCCTGCATCGGCGAGAGAGGATAAATTGAGTCGATATGGTCCGGTAATGCAGGCTTGGCCACACTGTCTCCTATTTCAATTCTTGCAACAAATTACCCATGTCTTCGTCGGATAGTTCGATGCCCACGAGTCCCATGGTCTCCGCTCCTTCCGCCTGCATTTCTTCTTCGGCAGTCTCTTCGGTCGGCACCGCTACCGCCGCCGCGCCCGCCACGGTCGGATGCTCGAACAACTGTTTGGGAGTCAGCTTCACCCCACGCTGATGGGCGCGGGCTAATATCTGTAATGTATTGATCGAATCGCCGCCGAGTTCGAAGAAGTTGTCGAGGCGGCCCACGCGAGGCTGAGCAAGCACTTCCGTCCAAATGGCGGCTAGAATGCGCTCGGTCTCCGTAACCGGCGCTTCATAAGCGTGCGCCAAGCGTGCCTGCATATCGGGCATAGGCAGCATGTTGCGATCCACTTTGCCGTTCGGAGTCAGCGGGAGCGCTGCCAAGGACAACACAAGGCTCGGCACGTATGCCTCCGGCAACTGCGTTCCCATCCATTGCCGGATCGCCTCAGTCTCTACGTCTTGTCCCGCTCGAGGCACCACGTAACCGATCAACCGTTTGTTCCCTGCCGTCGTCTCTTGCGCCACCACTACCGCGTCTTGTACAGCCGGGTGTTGATGCAGGCAGCTTTCGATCTCACCTAATTCGATCCGCACCCCACGAATCTTCACCTGATGATCGAGCCGCCCGAGATATTCGATCGCGCCGTCCTCTCGGTAGCGGGCTAGATCCCCCGTTCGATACAGTCGCCGCCCCGACTCGACACTGAACATGTCGGGCATGAACCGCTCCGCCGTCAATGCTGGCCGCCGATGATAGCCGCGTGCCACGTTTACCCCGCCGATGTACAGCTCCCCCGTCACTCCCACCGGTACCGGCTCGCCTCGACCATCGAGCAGATAGATTTGCGTGTTGGCGATCGGGCGACCGATCGGGATCGGATCAGCCGGAGTCGTCGGATTACAGGACCACACCGTGACATCAATCGCCGCTTCCGTGGGTCCATAGAGATTGTGAAGCTCGACGCCCGGCAATCGCGCCCAACACTGTCGCTGGACCGCGTCACTCAGCGCTTCGCCGCTGCAGATCACTCGGCGCAAAGTCCTCGCACAGGCTTCGATCCCCGGAGTCTCTAGAAACGCCTGCAGCATCGGCGGCACGAAGTGCAGCGTCGTAATTCCCTGGCTGATGATTCGTTCTTTCAGTCGCAGCCCGTCCTTATGCTCGTTGGGCCGCGCCAATACCAACTCTGCCCCGGTCATGAGCGGCCAGAACAATTCCCACACCGAAACGTCGAACCCGAACGGCGTCTTCTGCAATACGCGGTCAGACGACGTAAGTCCGAAATACTCCTGCATCCACTGCAACCGATTCAGCAGGCCGCCATGAGTGTTGCCCGCTCCTTTGGGTTGCCCGGTAGAACCGGATGTATAGATCGTGTAGGCCAGATGATCGAGTTTCACCGGCGTGGGCGGACAGAGGACGGATTCAGACTCCGGCACAGCGACGGACAGATCCAAGCAGAGGCCGGCAAACGGCGGCAGCTGCCCACGCAACGCAGCCTGCGTCAGCAGCACCGGTGGAGCGGCATCGGCCAGTAGATAGGCGATCCGGTCGGTCGGATAGCTCGGGTCAATCGGTACGTACGCACCCCCCGCCTGCCAAATCGCCAGAAGACCAACGAGCAATTCCAACGACCGCTCGGCGCAGATTCCGACCAGCACATCGGGCCCGACTCCCTGCCGCCGTAACTCGGCTGCCAGTGCCGTGCTCCGACGCCACAACTCTCCGTAGCTCAACCCCTGCTCGTCCAACCATACCGCCATTGCCTCCGGCGTGCGCTGTACGTTCTGATAGATCAATTCCGGCACCGTCTCACCCGTCGGATACTCTCGTCGTGTGGCGTTCCATTTCTCCACGACCTGCCGCCGCTCCTCCGCCTCCAGCAATCCGATCGACACCAAGTGCATTTCAGGCTGTGCGACCAATAGGCCCAACACCGTGTCCAGATGCTTCGCGATGCGCTGTACACCCTCAGGCGAAAACCGCTTTCTCTGATAGGACAAGAGAAAGCAGAGCGACTCTCCCGGTACGACATTGACCGTCAACGGATAATTGGTCTGACCTTCCAGATGGACATGATGTGCGGTCAACCCGGCACCACCGTCGTTCAGGTTCTGATCGAGGGGATGGTTGTCGAAGACCAAGAGGCTCTCGAAGAGCCGACTGCCGCGTGGCATCTGGCTCCACGTCTGAATCTGTGCGAGCGAGATATGCTCATATTGGCGCAGCTCGGCGTTCTGCTGCAGCAAGTCTCGCAGCCATGTCTGCGGCGTCGCGTCCGGAGGCACGGCGACCCGAAGCGGCAGCGTGTTGATGAACAATCCAAGCATCGTCTCGATGCCCGGAATATCCGCAGACCGACCCGATACCGTCGTGCCGAATAGAACCTCTGTTTCTCCGCTATAACGACTCAGCAACAAGGCCCATGCACCCTGTACCAGCGTATTGACCGTGATGCGCCCCCGTGAGGCGTAGGCCTGAAGGGCCGCGGTTTTGGTCGACGACAGCATCAATCGATGCAGACCGTAGCCGGAGTCAGACGAGGCGTCGTCTGATGAGCGATCCATCGGAAGAGGCGTGGTCGACGTGATGCCCGCGAGGGTTGTACGCCAGTACTGTTCCGCCGCAGTCTGATCTTGGGAAAGCATCCACTCGACGTAGCCTCGATAAGACTGCGACTGCGACTCGCCCGGCTCCGAACCATCTTTGGAAAAGGCGTAGCAGGCAAACAGATCGTTCAGAATAATGGGGAGACACCAGCCATCAAGCACGATGTGATGATGCGTCCAAATCAGGTAGCGCGCGTCATCCGCCACACGAATCAACGCAAGACGCATCAGAGGCGGCTTCATCAGGTCGAAATCCGTTAGCCGATCGTCGTGAAGAAACGCTTGTAGACGTTCGCGCTGTTGACTCTCAGGCACGTCCCGCCAATCAAGTTCGATGATTGGCGATCGCTCGCCCGGCAATACGACCTGCATGGGCACATCGAGTTCCTGCCAGACGAACGCGGTGCGAAACGGAGTGGACCGTGCGATCACCATCCGCCAAGCCTCAAGAAATGCGGCATGGTCCAGGCGGCCGCGCAGGAGACAGCTCAGTTGCTCGATATAGATGCCGGAGTGCGGTTCGTAGAGACTGTGAAACAAGAGGCCTTGCTGTAACGGCGTAAGCGGATAAACATCGGCGGCGTTGGGATAGACACGCCGCACCGACTCAAGCACTGCAGGATCAATCGATGGAATCGACGCTTCACGCTCAGGCGGCGATTCGACCAGTCGCGACTCGTCACCGACGACTTCAGCCAATTCCGCGATCGTCTGATGCTGGAACACATGCCGTGGCGTGAGTACGAGGCCCCGGGCTTTCACTCGAGAGATGACCTGTAGACTCAGGATCGAATCTCCGCCCAACTCGAAAAAATTGTCGTAGATCCCGACGCGCTCCACACCCAGTACTTCGGCCCAGACCGCAGCCAACTGCACTTCCGTCGGTGTGCGGGGCGCCGTCCATTCTTTTGCGCCGACCTGGTCCGGTTGAGGCAAGGATTGCCGGTCGATCTTGCCGTTGGCGCTGCGCGGAAGAGATTGAAGTCTGACGATCACAGAGGGAACCATCGGCTCCGGTAATTGCTCGCGCAGCAGTCGGATCAGGACGTCCGGAGCCCAGAGCACGCCGTCGTGAGGCACGACGTAGGCCACTAATCGTTTCTGCCCCGGATTGTCTTGGCGTACGACGACCACCGCTTCGCGGACGTCGAGATGAGCCTGTAGCCGTGATTCGATCTCACCCAACTCGATCCGCACGCCTCGTATTTTGACTTGATGGTCGAGGCGCCCAAGAAACTCGATCGTCCCGTCCGAACGATATCGGACACGATCGCCGGTGCGGTACAGACGCGAGCCTGGTTCCGGTGAAAAAGGATCGGGCACGAAGGCCTCGGCAGTTCTGGCCGGATCATAGAGATACCCACGACCGACACCTGCTCCGGCGACACACAGTTCACCCGTGGTACCGATGGGCACCGGTTCCAACCAGCCATCCACTACATACAGACGAAGATTGGCGATGGGTCTGCCGATCGGAGAATGGGGATGGATGACATCTGGTGAATCCGTGATCGTCGCCATCGCGACATCGTCGGCACATTCGGCTGGGCCGTAGGCATTGACCAAGGGCACCTGCCGGTATCGCTCGAACCACCGGCGGACCAGACTGGGCGGTAGCGCTTCCCCGGTCGGCAATACCCATCGTAATCGACGTAATCTCGGCGCATCAGGCACGGCGACTGCCACACTGCCGAGCATCCCTTGCAGCAACGCCGGTACGGTTTCGAGCACCGTCACGTTCTGCATATCCGCATAGCGAAGCAGTTGCTCCGGATCGCGAGCGATCTCGTCAGGGACCACCAGAACGCGGGCGCCGCAGAGGAGCGCGGCCGTCAATTGCCAGACCGAAATATCAAATCCTTGGGAGGCGGTCTGCGCAATGATGTCGGTCTGCCCCAGCCGTAACATGGAAATTTTGCTCCGAAGATGATTGACCAGGCCGCGCTCCGTAACCATGGCCCCTTTCGGAACTCCGGTCGATCCGCTCGTGTAGATCACATAGGCTAGCTTTGCGGGTGGCCACTGAGTTCGAACACCGCAGAGGGTCAATTTCTCACAGAGACAGTCTTCGACCGTCAACACCACAGGCCGAACTGCCGTCGGCAGTCGGGCAATTGCGTCGAGTGCCTTGGATTTCAACGTTTCCGTCGTCAACACAATCAACGCCCGGCTGGCTTCGAGAATGGATGTCCACCGTGAGATCGGGTGGCCGAGATCGAGCGGCAGGTACGTACCACCGCACTTCCAGAGGCCGACGATCATCGCCACGTAGTCGATGTTTCGTTCGCCGAGCACGGCGACGACGGTCTCGCAACCGACACCGGCGACCAGCAGCCCCTGGGCGATCCGGTCGGCTCGGTCGTTTAACTCACGGTAGCTGAGAATTTCCGCACCGCAGGAGACGGCGATGGCCTCCGGTGATCGCGCCGCCTGTTCTTCGAAGAGACGCGCAAACTGATCGTCTGCGGCATCAAGCGCCGCGGTGTCGTTCCAGTCGATCAACATTGTTCGGCGTTCCACCGCCGTCAGCATCGGGAGTTCACTGAGAGGCGCATGCGGGGTGTCGACGATACCTTCCAGGAGCCGCTGAAGATGGCCCGTCATCCTGGCCACGGTTTCTTGATCGAAGAGATCTTGGTTGTACTCGAATGTACCGTCCAATCCGGTTTCATCTTCCGTCATATCAAGCGACAGATCGAACTTGGCGCCTCCCACGTCCAACTCCATCGCGCTGACATCCAACGACGTGAGCGTAAGCGTCTTGGCCAGCGACGTTTGCAGCGCAAACATCACCTGGAACAACGGCGTATGGCTGAGCGCACGGACCGGCTGAAGCGCGTCTACCAGCTGCTCGAACGGTAAATCTTGATGGGCTTGCGCACCTAAGACCATCTCTTGCACGCGCTCCAGCAGTTCGGTGAACGATGGATTACCGGAGAGGTCGGCCCGCAGGACAAGTGTGTTGGCAAAAAACCCGATCAACGACTCCGTATCCCGCTTCGGACGGTTTGCGACCGGCGTGCCGAGACAAAAATCTTCGAGTCCGCTGTACCGCATCAACAATACTTGGAAGGCGGCTACCAGCGTCATGAACAGGGTCGTACCTCGTTCGCGACTCAGTGCGTGCAAACGATCAGTCAACTCCCGAGATACTGAAAACGAGAACCGAGCTCCTCGGTCGCTTTGTATGGCCGGGCGTGGACGATCCGTCGGCAGATCCAGCACCGGCAGTTTGCCTTGTAACGTTTTCTTCCAATACGCCAGCCGTTCCTCAAGCACAGATCCTTGCAGCCATCCTTGTTGCCAGACCGCATAATCTGCATATTGAATTGCGAGCGGATGCAATGGTGACGGCAGGCCCGCATCGAAAGCCTCGTACAAGGCTACGAATTCCCGTGCGAGGATCTGCGAGGACCATCCATCGCAGACGATATGATGCAACGTGAGCACCAACAGGTGCTCCCACGGCCCAAGCTTGATCAGACGCATCCGCATCAGGGGCCCAGTCCGAAGATCGAACGGGTATGCGGCCTCTGCGCGCGCCGCCATGGCTGCCAGGCCCTCACGCTCGTTCGGCGACTCGAGACTGAGGTTCATCACCGGCATCTCCGTCGGACGATCTTCGACGATGACTTGAACGAGCACGCCGTCTCGCTCGTCGAATGTCGTGCGGAGCACTTCATGGCGTCGGATGATTTCGTTGAGACACTGCACTACGGCTTCACGATTGAGCGGCCCCCGCAACCGAACCGCCAGCGCCGTGTTGTACGAGGAGCTGTCCGGCTCCAACTGGGAGAGAAACCATAATCGCTGTTGCGCGAAACTGGCGGGAAACACATCTGCATCGGACAGAGCAGTGGCCGGAGCCGTTGCGCCGATGATCGCGGCATCTGAATTCACGTCTCTCACCTCGAACTCTTGCTCGATCCGGCCATGGCCACCAAGATCTTGCGTGCACCCTTGAACGGTGTGCGACCATGCGCGACCAGCATGTTATCCAGCATCATGACGTCGCCGTTCTGCCATGGAAACTGGACGGCGTGGCATCGATAGACATCTCGGATTTCATCCAACACTGCTGTCTCGATCGGGGTGCCGTCTCCGTAACAGGCTTGCCGAGGGAGATCCGTCTCACTGACGACGGATAACAGCGCCTCGCGGACGAACGGCTCTAAATTCGATACATGGAACAGATGCGCTTGGTTGAACCAAACGGTTTCGTTGGTGTGGGGGTGGACGGCAACGGCCTGGCATACCTGACGCGTGCTGAGTTCTCCGTCCGACTTCCATTCATACGCAATGCCCGCCGTACGACAGAATCGCTCTACGACTCCACGGTCCATGGTGTTGAATACTTTGGTCCAAGGCACATCCAGTCCGTTTCCGTAGTTACGGACATACATCACCCCCTTCTCAGTGAACCGTTCCCTGATGCGGGTCGGAATACGTCGATAGACCTCACGACTGTCTGCAATGGGCGTGTACCCGCCTTCAGGAGAGGCCTGCGCGCAATAAAACCAGATTGTCATCGGCCATTCGGTGGTGTAAGCCTGTTCGTTGTGCAACGGGATGTGTTGATGAGGAGGATATTCCGTGGATGTATAGATCTGATTGTGGACCTGTGAGCGAGGCGTCGATCCGAACTCATAGGAGGCCAGGTCAGGCGAAATCATCTTGACGAATGTCTCGAAATCGGCCGCCGATTCAATTGGAAACCCTCTAAACAACAGTCCTCCGACGGTAGACAGATGCGTATCGGTCACCTGGCCGATAACGTCTCGGTATGCGGGCAATGACTGCTTCTCTGCAGCGCTGATCACGATAGGCAATCGCGTCTCAGGAGACAAAAAACTCGCCCGGTAAGACATCTGATTGATGGCTGCTCCGAGAACGTCTTCTACAGGGACCTGCGCGATCTTGTTATGATTGACATGCATGATGCGTCTCCAGCTCTTCGCAGTTCGTTGCGAATCCGGTCGTTCGGACCGACACCAATCGCTTTGACACAGGTATCCCTGAGCATCTGCCACACAAATCCGTCCGGCTAGTGAAGACAGAGCCACCTGCTCCGTCTCCAAGCAGCAGCAGGAACGTCATCGCGTCACCCGCTGATGACGAAATACGACGGAAGAAAGCGTTTCCAGCACAAGCTCCTGTGCGCTTCTGATGAAAAAGTGGTTCCCTTGAAACAACCACAACTGAAACCCCTCGCAAGCGTGTTGCCGCCAGCTTCTCAAATCATCAGCACTCACATGCGTATCGTTCATTCCTCCAAAGGCAGTGATAGGACAGGTCAACGGCGGCTTCTCTTGGTACACATATCGATCGCGAAGCGAAAAATCGGCACGAAGTGCAGGCAACATTAATTGCATCAATTCCGGATGGTTGAGGACGTCCGGCGGAGTGCCGTTGAATCGACACAACCGTTCAAGAAAGTCGTCGTCATGCAGATCACACATCCGCTCGAAACCTTGAAGATGTGGAGCCGGACAACCGGACACGACCAGATGACGTGGCTCGATCCCACGGCTCCGGCGCAACTCACGCGCCAGTTCAAAACTCACCAATGCCCCGACGCTGTGACCGAAAAAGACGAACGGTCGATCCAACCAGGGTTCCAATTCACGGCACAACAGACGCACCAACCGATGCATATCGCCGACGGGCGACTCGGCAATTCTGGCCTCGCGTCCTGGAAGCTGGACGGCACAGACTTCGATGTCTTGCATACATTCACTGTCCGCCCAACTTCGGAATACCGAGGCCCCACCGCCCGCATACGGGAAGCACAGCAACCGCATTCCTGAATCGATGGGTCGCGGGGTGACAATCCACGGCGATCCGCGCAACACCGTCAGCATGATGACGCCGTCTTCTCCGTTTTCGTCTGCTCATCCATCCATTTCCGCAAACTCAACGGCCGCATGTCGGTCCACACTTCCGCGATATGGGCCAGGCATTCGGCCTTGAGCCCTGTTTTCCCCTCGTCTCTCCAGCCCAGCGGATTCTCGCGATAGGACGGCCAGATCGAATATTGCTCTTCGTGGTTCACGACCACTTTGTATACGGTTGTATCCTCACGTTCTTCGCTGTTCATCGTCCCTCCTCATGGTGTACGAATGTTTGTGCGTCCTCGATTTTCTCTCCAGCGGCCATGTGTGCAGTGTGTGAATGGGAAGTCAGAGTCAAGGTATGAACCGGTGTCCCGGCCGACAAAGGGAGCGGCAACCCTGCGCTCCAATCGTGCTGTTGATCACGATAATGCGGTGAGAACGGATGCCCGGACTGTCCACCAGGCATATGCAGGATGCCCGCGTCTTGATGGTTCGGAGACACGACGAGTCTCTGAGTTGCTCCGAGACCGTCCTCCATCACCCGGATACATTGGCCACAGCCTGAGGCTGGTTCATCCGGCATGTTGAGAAGGTAGCCAAGTCCCGGCAGTGCCGAAGCGAGAGGATGCTCTATCTTGACACGATTCAGATGCCCCCACGTCAGCTCGGTCACCGAAAGAGAAGGGTGTTCTTCTTTCAATTCCTGAACGCTTTTCGTGATTGCATTCAGAAGGAACTCCGACCAGCCTGGGAAATGATCAGGATCGGGATTCAGCTCAGGATCTTGTTCAGCCAGGAGTTCCCGTAACGGAGTATCCTGGTCACCGTCGTAACTGAACTGCGCGTCGCGCTCACGACAGGAAGCCAAAAATGGCGTGAACACTGAACGGGAGAGTACGTCGCGAAATCGAACCACCAAGGCAAACCCACGGCTATCGGCATCAGCCTTCCCATTCCATGCCTCAAGAGCCTGTCGAGCGCTTGCCAAAGCCGCATCGTGCTGAATGACGTTGTCCGTGAGAATCTTTTGCGCCAGTTGCCGGTAGAACTCATAGAACTGGCTCGTTGAATCCAGTTGAAGGTCAAACAGGTCTTGTTCCCGAACGGTCGTCATTGCCTGCAATCGCTCTGAGATTCTGAAGGCACGATAGCCGTTGGCAAAGGAATGGCCCACCACGTAGGGATAGGAGGCGTCCAGCATGCGTTGATTGGCGCTGACGACAAATCCAGCCGGAGGATCCACAATACTGGGAAGCGCGCCCGGAGACACATATCCCGTCCATCCGACACGGCCATCCGCCCAAGAAACACTGACCGACCCGTTCAACCCTCGGCGGATGGGAATCTTACCGGTGTACGTCCACGCGATATGGCCGTTGCTGTCGGCAAGAACGACGTTGTTCACAGGGCCCCCGGCATGGTTCATCACCGCGATGGCTTCTCCGACCGACCTGACCCGATCCATCGCAATTTGTCCGAGATCGACTGCTTCAGGATCGAGCGCAGTCCAGTGAACCACGACAGGTTTTCCCATGAGGTTTGTATCGGAGACCGGCCCCCAGATAGTATCTTTGACCTCCAGCTCTGAATCAGGAGCATCCTTGACCTTAATGACTTCGTGCCTACGGGCGAACCGTTTCCACCCACCCGGAGTCTTGTACTCGTTCGAATCGGCAGGATTGAGCTCCAGTCGTACCAAGTCCAGAAAATCTCCCTCCACATTCGTCACTCCCCAAGCCACAAATCCGTTAGTGCCTGCGACGACGACGGGAAGACCGGGGATCGCAACCCCGGTGACTGCAATCTGCTCGTATCGAAGCTGAACGCGGTACAAAATATTGGGCATCGCCATGTCTAAGTGCATGTCGTTTGCGAGAATGGATCGGCCATCCGGTGTCTTGGCACCATGGACTGCCCACCCGTTTGAACCCAATCCGTTCCTGCCGAATCGAACCATGCTTGTCCTGCGGGCCTGCATCTGATCGATCGGCTTCCGCAACGCCGCCAGGGCCTGCACTGGAATGTGTGAGCGGACGGACCCGGCGGAGTTTCTATTCAGCAACGCGTTCGTATACGGGTCGGTCTCCGGCACGAGAAACGCGACCACTTCGGCAGGCAACGTCTCCTCCATCACCGTCCACATCCGCTCCTCCTCTTCGGTCCCGCTCAACATTTGAAAAACTCCCAGCAAGATCAGAAGACTGTCTTCTACGTTCCAACGCTCAGGTTCATATCCCAACAGCAAGAACTCGAACGGTGGAGTCTTCATCTGAGTCAGATAGTCGTTCACTCCCTCTGCGAAGGCATCCAAGACATCGCGCTGATCACGAGGCAACCTCGCGGCAATGGCTCCGGCTGTTGCACTGAAACCAAACATCCGTTGTCTCACATCAGTTTCACGCACGGTCTTTCCCAACACTTCGGCCAGCCGGCCTGCCGCCGAACGGCGTAGGAGGTCCATTTGGAAAAGTCGATCACGCGCGGTGACATACCCGAACGTACGAATCGCGTCCTCTCGTGAACCGGCCGTAATAGTAGGGATACCGTATGCATCGGATGCGACCGTGACCGGTTCGCGCAGACCGTTCAGATTCACTGTGCCGTCCAACTTCGGCAAAGAGTCGTAGACCTTCATCGCTCCATAGCCGAGACCTACAGCGAGCACAAACAGAATACTGACCATGACGCGAACCACTCGCTTCATAGACCTGCGTCCCGCTCTGCCGCTCGAGCCGCCTCACAAAAGATCGAGGCAATCGTGTCGATGTCTTCCGGCGTGACGATAAGCGGCGACAGAAACCGGACGACGCTGCCGTTTCGTCCACCCAATTCGAGAATCAGACCGAGATTGAGAGCCTGCGCTTGAATGCGTCGTGCAAGCTCCGGAGCGGCGGGATACATCCCTCTGGCATCGGGACAGCCGTTGATATCGACGATTTCAACCCCAATCATCAACCCACGCCCGCGCACGTCGCCGAAACTGCGCACGGATGCCTGCGCGTGGCGCAGATGCGACAGCAGCCGCTCTCCCATGACTTGCGCATGTTGGTCTAGGCGGTGAGTTCGTACACATTCGATGGTCGCCGCCCCTGCCGCCATGGCCATCTGGTTTCCCCTGAACGTCCCGGCATGTGCTCCCGGTTGCCACTGATCCAACTCAGCCCGATACACCACCACGCTTAACGGCAGACCGCCACCGATCGCCTTGGATAAGACCACCACGTCAGGACTGATCCCGGCCCTTTCGAATGCAAACAACGACCCGGTTCGCCCCAGCCCGGTCTGAATTTCATCGACAATCAGTGGGATGTTCCGCTCTCTGGTGATTCGACGAATCTCCCGGAGCCAGGCGTCCGGCGACGGAATCACGCCTCCCTCGCCTTGAACCACTTCCAGAATCACGCCGGCCGGCGAGACGACACCGCTGTTCGGATCATCCAGTAACCGCTCGATATACGTACTGGAGAGACGATGCCCTTCTTCGCCGCCCACACCGAACGGGCACCGATACTCGTAGGGATAGGGAAGGAACTGGACGTCCGGCATCAAGCCGCTGACGGCGGCTTTGGGACTCAGATGGCCGGTGAGCGCCAACCCTCCGTGCGTCATCCCGTGATACGCGCCGTGGAACGAGAGAATCGTCCGACGCCCGGTCGCCGTCTTCACCAGCTTGACGGCGGCTTCCACCGCGTCGGCTCCGGATGGCCCGCAAAACTGGATACGCGCGCCTTCGGCAAACGCTTTCGGCAATGCGTCGAACAGCGCATCGACGAAACGGTCTTTCACCGGCGTCGTCAGATCCAGGGTCTGGAAGGGGACGCCGTCTTGAAGCAACTGACGAATGGCGTCCAAGACGACCGGGTGGTTGTGTCCCAGCGTCAACGCACCGGCGCCGGCGAGACAATCAATGTACGTACGCCCATCGGTATCCTGCACGTAGATACCTTTGGCTTTGCTGAGTGCCAACGGGAGTCGTCTTGGGTAACTGCGGGCGTTCGACTCCCGTCCTGCCTGACGCTCCAGATATGGATTATGTTCCCGTTCGCCCACCACGACAGAGGGCTTTGTTGGAAACATCTTTTTCATCTCATCCACATGAACAGTCATGACGCGCTCCCTCCTTCAGCAGTTCGACAACCGTACGGCTCTCTGAGCCGATTGCTGCGTGCCGACAGCAAAACCGTTTATTGAAATGCACCCACCCCTTCCGTCACTGTTGTGATCTTCCCCAAATCCATCCTGAGACATCGATCCGCGACAGAAAAGTATTGATCATCGTGGGTAATGACCAGTGCGGTTTTTCCACGAGCCTTTAAGTCCGGCAAAAGCTCCTCATAGAATACGCGTCGAAACAGTGGGTCCTGATCGGCGGCCCACTCATCAAACACATAGAACGGACGGTCTTCGAGATAGGCGGTCAACAAGGCCAGACGTTTGCGCTGCCCTTGTGACAACGCCTGCGTGGAAAATACCCCGTCTTTGATCTGCACCTTCTCGCGCAGCTGCAGGCGGTCCAAGTAGGCACGCGCATGATCGTCCAGGTCGATCTGAGGCAAGCCGAACAACGTGTCGAACAACTGGTAGTCGGAAAAGACCGTAGAGAAGAGCTGACGATAGTTCTCGCGATTCAGTTCGTCGATGGGAACGCCGTCCAGACGAATGGCACCCGATTCGGGCGCGTAGAGGCCCAGCAAGAGGAGAGCCAACGTCGTTTTTCCGCTGCCGTTTCCGCCGACGAGGAAGACCAGCTCGCCGGGGGTAAAACTGAGTTCGACCGGGCCGAGCTGGAAGGCGCCGTCGTCCTGTTCCCGATAATACCGATGTGTCACCCCAACCATCTCGATCCGCCTCCACGTGATGGTGGGAACGAGTCTGTGCGTGTCGTTGTGCGTGACCTTCTTGCGTTGTTCGATGTGGTCCTGCACGGAAGCCGACTCCAGTGACAGTCCCAATGCCTCCACTTTCTTCAGTGCGACATCGGCGCGTCCGACCGCCGGAAGGGTTTCGACGATTTGTGCGAACGGCCCCATCATGTACAGAAGCACGAGGGTCGATCCCGCGATCGCATGAGGCGTGAGTCCCAACCATTCGGGGAGAATGAACAACACGATTCCGATTACCGCATAGAACAAAAACATCCCCCAGTTCGTGGCGACGGCATACACGGTCATGCCCTTCACGAAGTCCTGCTTGTATGCCGTCACGGTCGGACGAAGCGCAACGGTAAGAAAGGCCTGGCGGCGTTCACGATGGAGCTTGAGCTCCTTGATGCCTTCAAGGATCGACTGAAAGTGGCGGAAGAGCGTATCGTTCGTTTCACGAGCCTGCTTGAAAGCGCCCAAGGCTCGCTGTTCCTGCGCCCGAAACGACAATGCACCGAGCGTCATGAAACCGAGCACGACGGCCAACATGGGCCAAGAAAGCCAACCGAGATAGGCAAGACACCCGACGACCGTCGCCCCGTTCACACAGATCAATGGAATCTGCACATAGGCATTCGCAATGACATCCGTGTCTTCGTTGAGCGCGGCAAGCAACCGATGGCGACCAAGTTCCTGCACATGTCGAAGCGGAGCCCGGAGAATTTGTTCGCAGAGATGTATCCGTAGCTGCGCGATGATCTCCTGGCCCAATCGTGTCAGCACCACCTCTGAAAAGGCCTTCGTAACCACCACCAGCACGACACCACTGAGAAAACTCAGGCCGAGACCGACGGTTCGCTGGGATGCGTCGAGCGCAGAATTGATCAACGCAATGATTCCCGCGCTTGCCAGGCCGCTGATCAGTCCGGTGATCACGGACAGCATGAGCAATCGCCAGGAGTTACGGTACAAAAAGCAGATCAAACTCATGGTTGTTCGTTCCTCATGATTTCGGTCGGCTTGAAGCAGCGTCATGGGCAGAAGGTGTCTGACGAAGACGGGACTTGCGAGGAAGCGGAACGATGTCCGGTGCCGACGCCACGCCGCGTGTTCCATCACATCGGATCTGTTCGGAAAGACCCACGACGGTCGGGTGTTCAAAAAACTTTTTGAGAGACACCTCCAGACCGAAGATCTCCTGTACGCGGTTCAAGATCTGCAGGGCCGCCAATGATTCACCGCCCAACGTGAAAAAGTCGTCATGCAGTCCGACGTGATCGACACCGAGAATCTGTCGCCAGACCAACATGACTCGTTCCTCAACAGTGGAGCCGGTGATGTGATTCAACGCTTCGTCGTGCCCCTCGTGGTGTCCATGCACTCGGCCGACATCAGCGACTTGCGAGAGGGTCGTTCTCGCACTGAGGGTAATGAGGGTGTCCACATCGCGGACGGAAACGATGACCTGCGGAGGAACACTCCCCTGCATGATGCGGCCGAACACCTCCTGCCCTTCCGACGCCGACATCCCGTCGAATTCAGAATCATCGAGTCGTAAGGCCTTCAATCGGGCTTCGGCTTGCGCGGCCATTCCCACTTGATTCCATCGATCAAAATTAACGGAAATAATCCGCGCCCCGCGTTTCGAATGCGCATGAGCCATCGCATCAAGCACGGCGTTTGCCGCACAATAACCGACTTGCCCAACTCCTCCGGTCAGCGCATTCAACGACGAGCACAAGCAGATAAAATCCAACGGCACTTTCCGTACGACATGGACCAGGGCGAGTGCGCCAAAAACCTTCGGACCAAACTCCGCCTCCAGAGTTTCCGTGGTTCGGAGATCGATCAGCCCTCCACCTGCAACACCGGCCGCATGTACCACTCCGTGCAAGGCGCCAAATCGCTCCAGGGTCTGCGCCAGGGCAAAGCGCATCTGCTGCTCATCTGCCACATCCGCCTGGATGGTGAGAAATTCCCCACCACATTCTTCGAAGGTTTTCAGCTGCGCATGCTGCTTTTCTGTCGGCTGTGAGCGAGCGATAAGGACAAGGCGTGCCTTGACGGTTCTGGCGAGATAGTCGGCAAGTTGCAGACCGACTCCGCCCAACCCTCCGGTAATGAGATAGACCCCTTGGGTTCTGAGCAGAGCAGGTTGCTTCTTTGGCTGATCCAAATGCACCGGCTGGAACATCGGAATCCACCGGTGCTCTCCTCGATACGCCACAACTGGCTCAGTCTGTCGGACAGGATCTTCGGAGAGGAGTCGAGCAATGACGGATCTCGTCAGTATCCCCTCTGAAGATGGCGATGCCTGGAGATCGACCACACGACATCTGAGATTGCCGTATTCCTGAGGGATCACCCGGCAGGCACCCACGATTGAGGCCAATTCTGGACGCAATGTTTCCTCGCCGGTAACATCCTGCAATCCGGCTGTCAGCATGCATATGAATGTGGGCGCTACCGACGTGTTGCTTCGATTTCCCAAAGCCTGAGCGAGAAACAACAGACTGTACAAGCCTCGCGCTTGCGCATGACGAAAGGTATCGATCGATGATGCCCCCTCAACACCATGCAGATTCCAACAATGCACCACTCGACTCGGCGATAGATCCTGCTCGCGCAACTCCTGCAGCAACCGGTGATAGTCTTCACGAATTCCTGGTCGTATCGCATACCGCCCTTTCGTGAATCGCTCGTATCCCCCTCCGGCAGAGACCATGACGACCGGTCGTCCATCGAACTCCAACTGCCTGACGATATCGTTTCCCTCGCCCCGCTCATCGACAAACACCAACCACGAACTGTCTCCTGTGGATTCTGCCTGCTGAACGGTCGTCGATCGCCTCCAAGAGGGTTCATAAAACCAGTCGCTGATATCTGGCTTCTTGACGCTGATCGCGGTCTGATCAAACTCATGCGATCGCATGCTTGGTTCTACCCAAAACCGCCGACGCTCAAATGGATAGGTCGGCAGAGGAAGTCGCTGGGGTCGCTCACCTCGATACAACCCGGTCCAATCGATCGCAACGCCGGTCGCCCAAAGACGTCCGACTGCTTCGAGAAAGCTCGATGGCTCAGATGTATCCGAGGAAAGCTCGCGCGGTTTACTCAGAGAGGCCAGTGCCAGCACGGGACGGTCATCAATCTGCCGTTGAGCCAACGAACACAAGGCGTGCCCCGGTCCCACTTCCAGCAAAATCCGCTCCGGCTCGCGACACAACGTTTCGACGCCGTCGGCAAATCGAACGGTTCGACGCACATGCTTGGCCCAGTAGGAAGGATCCATGGCATCAGCCGATCCAATCCAGTCGCCGGTGATGTTCGAAATCCAGGGAATAGTCGGGGCATGACGCGTAACGCCCGCAACCTCTGCCGCGAAGGATTCCAAGATAGGATCCATCATGCGTGAATGGAACGCATGGGATGTCGTGAGCCGCACGCTGTGCACGCCTTTCCCAGACAATATCTCTTGTAGACTTTTGATCGCCGACTCAGGACCGGACAGGACGCACTGGTTCGGCGCGTTGACCGCTGCCAAGTCAATGCTGTCGTGCAACAGGGAACGCGCATCCGCTTCGGAGATCGATACGGCCAGCATCGAACCGGAAGGCATGCGTTGCATGAGTCGGCCGCGCTCCGCGACCAACCGCAGCGCATCTTCGAGTGAAAACACACCGGACAAACAGGCAGCGACATATTCCCCGACGCTGTGTCCGAGCATGCCTTGAGGATGGACCCCGAGACTCATCCAGAGTGCGGCAAGGGCATACTCCAGCACGAACAAGGCCGGTTGCGTAAACGCCGTGTTGTTGAGCCTCTCCGGATCCGTCAACGAGTCGTCAAATAGGACCGACTTGATATCCATGCCCGTGCGTGCAGTAAGCAAGGTTGCGCATCGGTCCACTTGTTCACGGAAAATCGGTTCCTGCGCGTAGAGACCGCGCCCCATCGCACGGTACTGGGCTCCCTGCCCCGAGAACAGAAACACAACAGGTCTCGGTTTTCCCGCTTGACCGATCCTGTGTGAGAAATCCGACCGATTCAATGCCTGTCGTACCTCGTCGATGCTGTCGGCGACCAACCATCGCCGATGGACGAAGGCCTTGCGGCCGGCCTGCAATGTATAGGCGACATCCTCTAACTCAACTGAAGGGTGTTCTTTCAGATAGGCGGATAGTCGAGCAGCTCTCTCATTCAGCGCTGCCTCGGTTTTGGCGGACACAACGAAAAGTCGGTGGCCTGTCCGGGCGCGGTGAGTCCTGGGTTCTGCCGACGGAGCCTCTTCCATGACCACATGCGCGTTGGTGCCGCCGAGGCCGAAGGAACTGACTCCGGCGCGCCGAGGTTTGTCCGGTGATGTCCATTCGATCAGTTTCGTATTGACGTAAAACGGCGTCTCGGAAAAAGTAATCTCAGGATTTGGGGTGGAATAATGCAGGCTGGGAGGAATCTGTTTGTGCGAAAGGGTGAGAACCGTTTTGATCAGTCCTGCAATCCCTGCCGCTGCATCAAGGTGCCCGATGTTGCTTTTTACTGATCCGAGGGCACAGAAACCCTTTCGATCCGTACCGACACGAAATGCCTGAGTAAGAGCCGTCACTTCGATCGGGTCGCCCATCGGCGTCCCGGTACCGTGTGCCTCGATATAATGAATCGATTCCGGCTCGACCCTACCTGCCACCTGAGCCGCCCGGATCACCTTGGCCTGCCCTTCGACGCTCGGTGCGGTGTATCCGACCTTCTGCGCTCCATCGTTATTGATCGCGGTGCCCTTGATCAGCGCCAAGATATGATCGCCGTCCGCTTCCGCATCTTCGACTCGCTTCAATAGCACGATGCCGACACCGCTTCCTCCGACGGTCCCTCTCGCATCCGCGTCAAACGCTCGGCAGTGGCCGTCCGGAGAAGCAATCCCGCTCTTCTGATAGAGGTAGCCGACTTGTTGCGGCACATTGATGGAGACACCCCCGGCCAAGGCCATATCACATTCACCCGCGAGCAATCCCTGACAGGCCAGATGGACGGCAACCAGCGATGTGGAACAGGCCGTCTGGATCGCGACGCTGGGGCCCTCCAAATTCAACTTGTAGGACACGCGAGTAGGCAATGAGTCCTTTTCCACACCCAGCAGTCCCGCCATATCGGCAGCCGATTGCAGCAACACACCCTGAGGAAACAGATTGAACAGATAGCCGCTCGTACTGGAACCGGCGTAGACGCCGATCGATCCGTGGAACTGATCCGGATCGTATCCTGCATGTTCGAACGTCTCCCACGCACACTCGAGAAACAGCCGATGCTGCGGATCCATCAGTTCGGCTTCTTTAGGCATCACGCCGAAGAAATCGGCGTCAAAGAGATCGATCCCGTGGATGAGGCCCCGCATGCGGACATAGTTGGGATCTCGACGTACAGGTTCTTGAATACCGGCTGCTCGCAGGTCCTCCTCGCTGAGCTCAGAAATGGACTCCACTCCCTTGCGCAGGTTTGCCCAAAATGCCGTGCTGTCATGGCTGCCGGGGAAGCGACAGGCCAGTCCAATGACGGCAATATCCAATCCGTCGTGCCCGCTCATCTGATCGCTCGTGTTTCGATCCATCTCAAATTCCACGCGTGGCCGTTTGTCGCTGTGTTCGCTGCCGCTTCAATCTTTGCAGGCCCGACACCCGTCTTTCGTGTTCCTGCTCAGTCGATTCGGTCCGCTTCAACGATTCTTGTTCTCCGACCTGAACATCGTCGGAGGTGACATAGGCCGCGAGGGCCTGCACCGTGGGATATTTGAACAAATCCACCATCGTCACCGGTCGTTGACTCAATGAGCGGACCAGCATCAGTACCTTGCCCAGAAGCAGGGAATGCCCTCCGAGATCAAAAAAATTGTCGTGCCGACCGACTACCGAGAGGCCAAGAACTTCTTTCCAAACTTCCGCAACGGCGCGCTCGGTCTGAGTCTGGGGCGGCACCGAGGCAGATTCCGTCTTCTGCGCTCGTCCGGCGAGACCTCTCAGCGCCTGACGATCAATCTTTCCACGTGAGGTGAGCGGCAAGGCATCGAGAAAGACCCACTCGGCAGGGATCATGTATTCAGGAAGACGTTCGCTCAGGAATCTGCGTAGATCCCGTGCGTCCGTAGCCGTAGTCGCCTGAGAAACGATATAACCCACGAGTCGCGGCTCTTTGGCTCGAGCAGCCGACGAATGGTCTGGTCGCGCGTGTGATTCTTGTAAGATCCGCGCATCGTGCACGGCCGGATGCTGTCTCAACCAACACTCGACCTCCGCCGGTTCCACTCGAAATCCTCGAACTTTTATCTGGTCGTCGTAGCGGCCGAGAAATTCAACATTTCCATCCATAAGTCGACGGACCTTGTCGCCGGTCCGATATAGTCGTTGGCCTGGGTCGAGGCTGAAACAGTGTGGAACAAATCGTTCGGCCGTCTTCGCAGGGTGATGATGATACCCTCGGGCCAGGCCCATTCCCCCGATATAGAGCTCGCCCGCTACGCCGATCGGGACCGGCTGCATGACCGAATCGAGGAGATAGAATTCGACATTTGCAATGGGGTGGCCGATCGGCACGGTGGTTGCTGAAGTCCAATCCCGCTCTCGCTCCGGCATAAAGTAACTTGCGGTGATCGTGGTTTCAGTCGGGCCATAGGAATTGCACCACGCCACGCGATCACCGATGAGTCGCTGCCAGCGCATCAGACTATCCGGCAGAGCCTTTTCACTCCCCACGATGACCAAGCGGAGCGAAGATGGAAACGCCTCTCCACTGTGCTCGATCGCGTCAATCCATTCGGCCCAATAGGGTGTCGGTAAGTTCAACACCGTCAGGGCCTGGTCTTCGATGAACTGCCGAAAGTCAGCAAACGCCGGTACCGGCTCGTTCGGACGCAACACGACCGTCGCGCCTGCCGTCCACGTCGGAAAGCACTCTTCAGCCGCGACATCAAAACTGATCGACGCAAATTGCAACACACGGTCCGTCGGCTGAAGACCATAGTGCCTCGCCATAGCCGCGCTGTGATTGACTAACGCGTGGTGAGAGACTTCCACTCCTTTCGGTTCACCGGACGTTCCGGAAGTGTAGAGCACATAGGCCAGATTCTGAGGACCGATGGGCGACGGATCATCGGTGTCGGGCAGGGACATCACGACAGGCCAGATCTCATCCACCGCCATAACCACAAGCGACTGCTCCTCAAAGTTCTCAATACATCGCTTTTGGGTTAGGAGAGTTTCTGCTCCGCTGTCTCGAATCATGAATCTCAACCGTTCCAGTGGATACATCGGATCCATCGGTACGTAGGCCGCTCCTGCTTTCAGCACTCCCAGGAGCGCCGTCGCCATCTCCGGGGAACGCTCCAGACAGAGAGCCACGCGACTTTCCGCCGAGACACCCTGCGATTTGAGATAACAGGCCAGTTGGTTGGCTCGCTCATTGAGAAACCGGTAGCTGTAGGACACGTCGTTCCACACCAGTGCGACGGCCTCCGGCGTACGTGCCGCCTGTTGTTCGAACAGCTGATGGAGACAGCATTCACGAGGATAATTCGAAGCCGTGTCGTTCCATGCTCGGAGCAATTGCTTGTTCTCATCCTCCGAAAGCATGGAGAGCTCGCTCACTCGAGCGTCAGGATTCCGGACGATCCGGCGCAGCAATTCCTGAAAATGCCCGGCCATCCGCGCAATGGTTTCACCGACAAACAAATCGGTGCTGTACTCGAACATCGCCTCCAACGACCCGTCTTTCATCGACACCAGTTCAAGCGTGAGATCAAACACCGACGTTCGCGTGCTCGTCGTGATACGGCGAACATCCAGACCATCCAATCGACAGACATCCGGTTGTTCGTCTTCCAGGCTCAGCATGACCTGATACAACGGCGTATGACTGAGACTGCGCGCTACATTCAGAGCATCAACCAATCGCTCGAACGGAACATCCTGGTTGGCTTGCGCTTCAAGCACGGTCTTCCGCACATGGGCCAGCAACTCAAGAAAAGACGGATGGCCGGACAAATCCACGCGCAATGACACGGTGTTGACGAAGCACCCGATGATCGAGCCATATCCCGGCTGGGATCGGTTGGCGACCGGCGTGCCGACACAAAATTCCGCTTGTCCGCTATATCGGCCTAGGAACACGGCGAATGCGGCCAGGACGGTCATGAACAATGACGCGTGGTGCTCACGACCGATCGTACGGAGTGCGCTCCCGATCTCTGCGTCCATTGTCCAGGTATATCGCGCACCGTTCTGCCCTTGAACAGCGGGGCGAGGGAAATCGAATGGAAGCGCCAGCACCGGCGGTGCAAATTCCAACTGTCGGCGCCAATACATCTCTTGCCGCTTCCATTCCGGACCGTCCACACAGTGACGTTGGTGTAGAACCGCATCCAGGTATTGCAGCGACAAGGTCGGTAACGGAGAGGCCAGCCCTGCCTTGAACGCCTCATACAGGCGTCCTAGTTCATGGCCAAAAATCCGCATCGACCAGCCGTCAGCGACGATATGGTGGATCGTCAAAAGCAGGACATGTTCCGCTTGGCTCAATCGAAGCAGTCGCACGCGAATCAAGGGACCTGTCGTGAGATCAAACGGGTGATGCGCTTCATCAGAGAGCCGCCGCTTGACTTGTTCATCTCGAACAGGTCCGGATATGTCTGTGAGATCCTCAACGGGAAGGGGAAGATCACATTGCGGATCAATCAGCTGGCCAGGGCGCCCGTGATCGAGAACGACTCTTCCGCGAAGCACCTCATGGCGCCGAACAACTTCAACAAGCGCATGATGAAGCGCCACCCGATCAAGGGTTCCCTTCAGCTGCAACGCAATCGGAATATTGTTGAATGAATGACCCGGCGACAGTTGATCGAGAAACCAGAATCGTTCCTGGGAAAAGGACAGCGGCATGACATCGTGCCGGAGTGCCTGACTCGCTTTCTGTACAACCGGAAGAGTTGGTCGAGGCTCAGAACCAATCAACGCCGCCAGACTCGCGACGGTCGGAGCGTCGAACAATGATTCAAGAGAGAGATCGACCCCATACATCTCGCGCAGTCCGGCCAAGACCTGCACGCCGCGCAACGAATCTCCTCCCAGTTCAAAAAAATTGTCATGTGGTTCTATCTGATGTCGGTTGAACACCTGAGCCCAAACCTTGGCCACCGTCGCGACGACGTCATCAGCGCTACCGTCCGCAGCAAGATCGGTCTGTTTATTTACTTCTTGTTCACGAACTGCGATCCGAACGGCCTCCAGTTCATGCGAAAGGAATTTTTCCCGACACAGGTGTCGTTGAACCTTTCCACTCGACGTCTTGGGAAGTGTCCCTGGTTTGATCAGGAGGACGGTGTGCACCTGCACTTCGTGCTGTTCCGTCACCGCCCGGCGGACCAGTGCCACCACATGGTCGAGCTCGCCTGCAGAACCCCCGACAACTTCCTGTACCACCACAAGTTGCTCTTCGTCGTCGGCTTGGACGGAGAAGGCTGCACCGCATCCGGGGCGAAGAGACGGATAGCTTCCCTGCACCGTGCTCTCGATGTCGTGCGGATAGTGGTTCCTGCCGCGGATAATGATCAGATCCTTCAATCTCCCGACGACAAACAACGTATCGTCATGGAACACCCCAAGATCACCGGTTCGAAGAAAGGGGACTTTCTCCGTATCCGCCGTCGCGGCTGCAAACGTATGGGTCGTGGCGTCCGCACGATTCCAATACCCTTGCGCCACGCTGGGACCCTTGATCCATATCTCTCCGACCTGATCGGAAGGGCAAGGCGACAACGTCTCCGGGTGAACAATCGCCAACTGTTGATCAGCGCCGGTCCGACCGCAGCCGACCAACCGTTGCGTGGAACCATCCGTCTCGTTCGAGTCGATGATCCAGCCACGCTCCATTCCGGCCTTTTCAACGGTTCTCACAACGGGCGCTTTACCTTGTTGACCTCCGGCTACGAACAATGTCGCCTCTGCCAGCCCGTAACAGGGATAGAAGGCTTCGCGCTTGAATCCGCAGGGACCGAACGCCTCAGAGAATCGATCCAAGGTCCCGGCATGAACGGGCTCCGCTCCGTTGAAGGCCACCGACCAGGAGCTTAGGTCGAGCATTTTTTGCTCTTCCGCAGAAATTTGACGGACACAGAGATCGTACGCAAAATTCGGTGCGCCGCTGGTCGTCGCTCGATAGCGAGAAATGGCGGACAGCCACCGAAACGGTTTCTGCATGAAATGCACGGGCGACATCAGTACGCAGGGCCTTCCGAGATAGAGCGGCTGCAAGACATTCCCGATCAGTCCCATGTCGTGATAGAGCGGCAACCAGCCAAGGACGGTCGTGTGCTCGCTGTGATTGAACGCCTCTTGAATCATGCGTTGGTTGTGCACGAGGTTCTCGTGGCTGACCATGACCCCTTTCGGCGATCCGGTCGAACCCGACGTGTATTGGAGAAAGGCAAGCGTACCGGGGTCCACTGTCGGCATCCGCCAGGTATGCTCGATGTCCTGAGGCGTGATATCTGTTTCGATCCACCGTAACAGCCCGAATTCATCCATGCCGGAATCTTGACGACAGAGTCGATCGACACCGGCGCGAACTTTCGCCGTAGTCAGGGCAACGGTCGATCCTGAATCTGCGAGGACGGCCCGCAATCGTCCCAGCGTTCGCTTGCGTTGCGGAGGATAGGCGGGAACAGCCACGACGCCCGCATACAAACAGCCGAAGAACGCCGCAATGTACTCAAGACCAGGCGGGTAAAGGAGAACGGCGCGTTCACCTTGCGCTCCAAGCGACTGAAGCCATGCCGCGATGGCTCGCGCTTGGCGATCCAACTCGCCGTACGTAATTTCAGAGGTTTCGGTTTCTCCGTCAGTCAAGAAAACATAGGCGGATCCGTTCGCGGCACCCTCTGCCCTGTACCGGGCGAGTTCAACAAACGTCCTCATGTCTCTGCACCGATCGAATGACAATCCAGACTCCCTTGTGCGTGAGACACCCCTAACGCAAGGTGCGCATCACCCACACATCGTGAATCGTACGGAACCTCTAATGGGTTTCTTGTTGTGCCTCAGCCTGTGGACTCGAAGGTCATCTATGCCGAAGACGCGAGGTGAATGGGGAGACAGGGGACTGTTCGGCCGGTACTCTTCTTATGGCCGACATTCCCGAATCATGTGTTCGCTCGCAGATCCTTCTCTCGTGGCTGAGGCCTTGTATCTCGCTCTCGTTACTACATAAGACGGAACACGAATCACTTTCCTCACCCAGGAAAATATTTCCTCTGCGTTGGCTCAAACAGAGCGATAGTTCGTCGTGTTCACTTTTTACA
>CABVRR010000031.1:27638-33327 GCA_902500705.1 uncultured Nitrospira sp. | reverse complement strand
GCTGACTCTTAATCAGCGGGCCGTAGGTTCGACCCCTACACGGCCCACCAAACCCTCTTTTGTGTGTACTGCCTGCGCCTCATCTCGATAGCCTCCAAGCCCGTGCGTATAACGGCTCAGTAGGGTGTATGTGGTGGAGCGGTCACCCTGTACGTTCTTTTCTCCTTCAGTTACTCACGCTGATTAGTCCTGACAGAGTCCGACAAACATCGAGTGTAGTCGGCGAACAGCTTCTCTATCGGAGTCAGTAGGCTGGTAGTGGGAGCGACGTCGTTGTGTCGGTGAACGCAGTGACTGGTAGAGTGCAGTCGCGACCGGAACGGCGTTGTCATAATTGATTTGTTGGATGTTGGAGAAATTGTCCAACCACATATCGACCTTCTGATCTTTGAAATAGACACCTGTGGTTGCTGTGCCTGGCACAATGTATCCCTTTAAGGAATCGGTGATCACCTCATCGGCACCAGGTGCGTCGGCGCTGATAACATAGGTTCCGCTGCATACTGCTCTGGCCAATGACATCGAGTGTAGGCATACGGATGGCAGCATAAACACATCTGCTGCATCGTACAGGCGCTGTAACTCTGCTTCTGAGACCCGTTCTTGTAGATGAATCTGTGGATCGGTTAACAGATCAGTGATCTCTGTCGGGAGGTTTTGGGGGATCTTGCTGACAATCGTCAAGCGAAGAGGGATATGTTTTTTGACCAGCGAATAGGCCAACAGCGTGGTGACGCCGCCACGTAACCAAAAGCTCTCCGCGTAGCCGTGGAACGAATTGGTAAACAGAATGTGTCGCTCGTCTTCTTTTGGGTCAGGACACTGCCCGGCTGACCGCCGAATGTCGTCGACATACAATTGCACGAACGGTAGTAGCGGAACCTGCTCGGTTTTCTCTCGGATGTCCTCATCGGGAAATAGTCTGTACAAGCTCGATAGACCTAAGGCTGAATGAGAGATGATTTTCTTGATCTTGAGATGGGACAGAGTTTCTTTGATCGCCTGATAAAATGGATGATCTAATAGGGATGATCCTTCTGAAAAGTGACCATGTTTTACACTCGGCCAGAAAAACATGATGGGGTTTTCAAAATGCACCATGCTCGTATGGCGGAGCGTGGGAATTAACGTGTGATGAAAGACTAGACTGTTCATGGGTGCGGCTAAATCCGATAGATGGTGTCGAGTCGATATGAACTCACAGAGGCTGTCCCGATCTCCACTAAATCTGGCGTAGAGTTCTTCCAATTGGCGGATATGATCCCTCGTGAACGAGGACGCAGTGAACGGTACATTAACGGAAGGGGTAACAACTTGACAGGTGTGCTGAAGCATTTGCAGATACACCGCGAGGAGCGGATGCACCCCATTTGTGTACTCTGCAAGGCTCCAGGGTATAAAGATCGGCCTCATGATTCTACCGGTATTTCTCGTGGCTGCAGCATCATGCGAATACCGCCTTTCGGGCGCAAGGTCACCATGAGTTCAGGTTCGACACTCTCTTGAACCAGTCGCAGGTCATAGCAACATCCGATCAAGGCTAGGAGCAGCGGCCCTTCGACTGAGGCGAAATGAATACCCACGCAAGCGCGCGGTCCTGCGCCAAACGGCATATACGCATATCGAGCACTCGGCCGCTGGCCGTCCAGCCAGCGCTCCGGAAGAAATTCTTCTGGATTTCGCCAAAAAACTGGGTGCCGGTGCAAATTGTATGTGCCAATGAGGACAAGAGTCCCTGCAGGCATCGAGATTCCACCCACGGTAGTGTTGGTTGATGCTTTTCGCTGGACCGCCGGGGCAGGGGGATACAGACGAAGTGACTCATCGAATACGGCCCGAGTATATGGGAGCTGCGCCAAATCATCGGCAGTTGGTGTCCTTCCTTGTAGAACCCGGTCTACTTCCTCGTGAAAGCGTGTCTTCACCTCTGGGTGGGTAGCCAGGAGATACCACGTCCAGGCAAGCGCATTCGCGGTGGTCTCATGTCCTGCTGCGAAGATCGTTAAGGCTTCGTCACGCAGTTCCTGATCGGTGAGTCCTTCACCGGTTTCGACATCACGAGCCTGGAGCAACAGATCGAGGAGATCGTCGTGTGTTGTTGCGGTACGGCGCCGCTCGGCGATTAATCCATAGATCAGCCCATCCATGAATTGCGTTACCTCACAAAACTCACGATTGCGGGCGGTAGGTACCCATCTGGGAAGACCGAAGGGGTTGTGAAACGAGTCGAACGCATACTTCAGGCTCACGCGTAATGCATGGCTGATCCGATCGATGTGTTGGGTCATGCTGGTGCTGAACATCGTTTGTGCGATCACTTCGAGCGTCAGCTGCATCATTTCGGCGGCGATGTCGATAGGCTGTCCTGTCCGGTCTGCCCACCCGGCGATTCGTTGTGCGCCGACCTGGGCCATGCGATCGGCCATGGTCGCCATTCGTGAGCGGTGAAAGATAGGCTGGATGATGCGCCGATGGCGTTTCCAGACTTCGCCGGAACTGGTCACCAAGCCATTACCTAGGACCAGCGCAAGGCCGACCGGCCGTCTAGGGTCATACACTTTCACAAAGCGATCGGACTGCTGGACCAGAATGTCTTCGGCGAGGTTCGGATGACTGAAGAGATGAAGGGTTTTGGGGCCAAGACGAAACCGCAGTGCATCGCCGTGCTGTCGCCACCAAGTCGAGAGCATCTCCAGGGGACGTTTTTTGAACGCGCTGAGGTGGCCGAGCAGCGGCGCCGCACCGGGAACATCGACCAGTGTGAAGGAGGGAGTCGAATCCGGCATGAGAGGGTGAACCGTATCACACTCGGTCCATGGCATCAAACAAACAGAGAACACGGGTGCACTCTCCAGCGGCACGCCCGGCTGGTTTAATGCGATCAATTAGTGACTATCCACGACCGCAACAGATTTGGTAAAACCCAACGCTACGTTTTGTAGACAAGATGTGCTCTCTTCTTTCATCACATTCTGACCGTTCACAAACCTGTGGATTCGCGGTACAGTGTCTCAGGGTTTTGCGGCTCCCCTTATAGGAGCCATAGTAAGATGATCCATCTCATGCGCATCTCTCACAGCGCGCCATGCAGGATTTACGGACGACTGATCTGATGATTCTCTCATTTTTCCAGCGTATTGGGAGTCAGGCGTTTCGACTGGCAACTGCTGTCAGCATGGAGTTCAGCCATCGCCTGCTCGATGCTCGGGCAGGCGCGCTCGTCTATACGACGTTGTTGTCGTTGGTTCCGTTTCTGGCCGTGATGTTTTCGGTGCTGAAGGCCTTCGGTGTGCATCATGTGATCGAACCTTTCCTGGCGGAAGCGTTACAACCGCTCGGTCCAAAGAGCCGAGAAGTTACGGCCACCATTATCGGCTTCGTGGACAATATCAAAATCGGTGTGCTGGGGGTCGTCGGAATTGCGGGCCTTTTCTATACGACCTATTCGTTGATCGACAAGATTGAGCAGGCGCTGAATGCCATCTGGCAGGTCAAGCAGGGGCGCACCTGGGAACGGAAGTTTGCCGACTATCTCAGTGCCGTGCTTGTAGGGCCGGTCGTGGTCGTCAGCGCATTCGGGTTGATGGCCTCACTCCAAAGCCACACTCTGGTCCAGAGTCTCTTGGAAATGGAACCATTTGGGACGTTGATCGTGTTGACCGGCCAACTCGTGCCCTTCATGCTGCTCTGTGCCGTATTTACCTTCTTCTACAAGATGATCCCCAATACGCAGGTGCAGTTCCGGTCCGCGTTGGTCGGTGGCCTTAGCGCCGCGATTCTGTGGATCCTCGTCGGGGAAGCATTTGCCAAATTTGTTGCCGCCTCCGCTAATTACAGCGCGATCTATTCGAGTTTTGCCGTGTTGATGCTGTTCCTGTTGTGGCTGTATGCAGGGTGGATGATTGTGCTCATCGGCGCTCAGTTTTCATTCTTTCATCAGTACCCCACTGCCTACCTCTCTCGCATTCTCTGGGAGCAAGGGACACACGTATTTCGGGAACAACTGGCGTTGAGAGTGTTACGAGCCCTGGGTCGTCACTATATGAAGGGCGATCCGCCGATAGGTATGCCGGAGCTGGCTTCTGAATTGAACGTGCCTCTCTCACTGATTGAAGAACAGGTGGAGCAGTTGGTACAGAGCGGTTTGGTCGGACGACTTCAGGAACCGGTAGGGGTCAGTTTAATCAAATCACCTGATCGTATTCTCATCAAGGAGGTGCTGGAGACGGTTCGTAATGGAGGACTGCCGGAAGCGGTGATTCATCTTGAGCGAAACGATCCGATTCTGGCTCTATTGCATCGTCGGGACATGGTCGTTGAGAAAGAGTTGGCTCGCGTGACCCTGCAGTCGCTGATCCAGGAACAACCGAATGCTCTATCCGATGGCCTGTGAAAGATTTTCGCCTTTACGGCTGGTTCTTTGATGTGGGTGAATCGAGGTTTCTTCCGAAGGAGCGTACATAGAGGAGCACCTGCCAGGCTTCTTCTTCGGTTAAGATCGAGGGAATAAACGTGGCCATGGCCGTGCCCTTGCTTCCATTTTGTAGAATCCAGAACAGCTCACCATCGGTTCTGGCTTTTTGCCATTCCTGGTCTGTAAAATTTCTTGGAAGCGGCCCCTTTAAACTGCCTGGTTCGATGTCACCGCTAAGGCCCTTACCATCCTGTCCATGACAGGCACGACAAAAGGCTTTCCCCTCGAAGAGCGTCTTACCTCTAGCAATGAGTTCCGCTGTTGCCGGGAGTGGATTAGCGATGCTTCTGACGGCCTGGAGTTGGTCGGCCGGGACTCGTGGCCTCAGGATCTCTGAGTCTGCGGCATGAGCCTGTGTGATACACAAGCTCAGCATCACACTCATAACGAATAGAGGATGGAAAAAGAGCATTGGCTGAATGGGAGCGCGTTCTCACACGCTCCCATCTCCATGAGTCTGCGGTATCTTATTCCGTGCGGAGCTTGTGTCCCACGGACGTAGGGTGTCCGACTGTCCCATCCGGGGCTTTCGCGCCTTCTGGCCACAAATGGAAGATGATGCCGTCGGTCTTGGCGGCAGCGGCGGCGATTTCTTTGGCTTGCGCATCCGAGACATCAAGCACCTGAACTCGGCCGGTTGCCACTTCCACCTCATGGTCATGATAGAACTTGTTCCAGACATCAAGCGGCACATTGGCGCGGGTGACTGATTTGGCGACAAAGTATTCAACGTCGGTGAGGAGGGCGTTCGGGTCAGTCGATTGAAACAAGAGACATTGGAGAATTTCAGGTGAAATGGCTTTGCAATAGTGGTGGTATGGTCCGTGAACGGTCCCATCTTCAAACTTATGAGGGGCCATCACGTGAATATTGTAGCCCTGTGCTGGAGTCGGCTTGGCCGCAGTTGTGGCTCCTGAACCGTGGTGGACGCCAGTACAGCCAGCTACGGCAGCAAATCCTATGAGTCCAAACAGCGCAACTATTCGAAAAGACATAGGCCCTCCTTTATGATGATGTGAACGGGTGATGGCTCCGATTCAATACGCCGGCAACAGAGTTCGGTAGTATCTGGGCGTAAGAGACGAGGCGGTGCAAAAGGATTCGGCTATTTCTTGGCGTGCCGAGCTGAACTGAAATTGTGGATGTGGGCAATGGCAGAAACTAGGATGGAAGTAGTGATGAGGGGGTGTGATCGGGCCGAGTCGGATGAATAAG
>CABVRR010000031.1:2357-27538 GCA_902500705.1 uncultured Nitrospira sp. | reverse complement strand
TCGGCAATAGACGGCAGCTTCTCGAGAGAGTTGTTCAAGTCTGGCGATCAAGGCCGTTTCCTCTGAATCCGGTTTTCGCAAAATGGACTTCATCGCACGCATCGGAGGGATAAATGGGGTCGTGTACGGTTCGGCGTAAACAATCCCGTACGTGACCTCTCCTTCTACTTCGATTAAGACCGGGTCTCCGTTGCGCAGTGGCGCCCCGGCTGCGCCCATCTTCTTGACCTCTCCTCGGTTCCTGATCTTCACTCCAACCAGTCGAACTGAGGCGGGATAGATGTCGAGGTTCTCATTATTACGGGCAGGTTCCATGAGACGATCATACACAAAATCGAGGGATGAGGGAAAGACTTGGAGGGGAATATTCTTCAAGATGTCTTTGGCTGTCGAGAAAAATGAATATCCGCAAGATATTGATAATGCAGGATAAAAATAACAACATTCGACCTTGCCTAGTATGGTAGGCTATTTTGCAGTAGGAGAACAGGTGTTTATACAATGGGTACGATGCTGCGAGAACGAAAGAAGATGCTACGCATTCCGACCAGAGTTGTCCTTCCATTCGGGTACGAGATTTCGGTTCGGCAGTTGTCGGACGCGGAGATGGACAAACGCGATGTGAATGCTGATGGTATTTGGGATGATGACACAAAGACGATCTATGTGCGAAAACGACTCCCTGTGACCCGCCGTCGGTACATTCTTGCACATGAGCTTGGGCATGCCTGGTTGGATTGGCAACATCGATATATGGATGATGGAAAAGCCAGCACGTAAGTTAGGAACGTCTGGGCCTTACGCCAGACTAAGGATGTGCCTCCACTCGCGTGAGGTAACAGGCTGGACGGAGAGCCGAGAACCTTTTTGCAATAAGACCATCCCTTTCAGCGCAGTTTCTTTTCGTAATTCATCCAGCGTCACGGGCCGCTGAAATTTCCGGACATATTTCATATCGATCATGTCCCACCTGGGCTGTGACGGTGTGCTCTTGGGATCGTAGTGTTTGTCCTTCTTGTCGAATTGTGTTGAATCCGGGTACGCAGTTTTGACGACCTCTGCGATGCCGACAACCGCCGGGGGATCGACATTGCTGTGATAGAACAAGATCTGATCGCCGACTGTCATGCTGCGCATAAAATTACGAGCTTGATAGTTGCGTACTCCATCCCAATACGTTGTTTGGCTGGGAGATCGGATCAAGTCATCAATCGAGAATGCGGAGGGCTCTGACTTCATAAGCCAATACGTTTTTGATTTCATTCCGTCCTCTCTTCTTTCTCACGCGCGTGCAATTTGCCTGCTCAGTTTCTTTCTTATTGGCGAGATTCGATAAATTGAATCAAGGCTTGATAGGTTAACTCTCTTGTTCGAGCTTTGGTTATGCTCAGATCATCATCAAGATTGCTTTCGAGCCAGACTCGATTCGAGACCGGTTGAACCGCTTCGTTGCAGAGGGTCCACATCACATGGAGAAAATTGTCCGGTAATCCCACTTGAACGCCTTCCGATTCGATGCGGTCGTCCAACAGGGCCAGGAGATCGGAAATGGCTTGATCGGGTCGGTAAGGAAGTACGGTAAAGCCGAACTGTTCTTGTGAATGTCTCTCCTGTGTCGCCTGATCGACGAGGTCACGCATGTATTCTTTGAGCAGACCGATGATATGTCCGGAAAACGCAAAGGGTTGCTCCATGCGATATTATCAAGTTTCTTTCAGGAAGGAGCAAGATCCACGATAGAGATGAGGGCACACGGCACGATGGCCATTGAGAAAATTACTGTGCGGAGGCCGAAGACGCGAGGTGATAATTGAGCGGGGGTACACCTCGCTGACTCGGTATGAGCGACGACCTCACGTTGGCTACCTCATGTTCGGCAGGGTCGGTGTACCCGCGCACGGTAAACTCTACGCTTTTTCATATGACGCGCAAGACCCAAAGATGGCCTTATGCGGGAGTCCATTTGGCGGTAGAACACGTGAACCAGTAGGATCTGTTCTGAATGAGAATTGAAGAGTGAGCTGAATGAAGGGCATCACTGGGGCGGTCGGAGTAAGCGAGGGATCTCGGCCCCGGTGGTTGAGCCACAGCACTCTGACCCTTGATTCATCGGACATCGGCATATTAGGTTCTATTTTGAGGTTACGAAAGCCCCAAATAGACTATTCTAAGCCTGTTGAGAAATGATTCCTCCCGCAACTGAGCGTTTCGAGATCGCGCTCAACACGTTCGCTGGTCAGATCACCACTAGTGTGGAAGTCCCTACTGGGTTTGTGCCTGTCACGTCCATCGTTCCCTTCATGCGGCATTTGGGAGAAGAGGCGCAAGCCCTTGAGGTTAAAAGGTCGGTTGATTCGGGCAAGACCCTCTCTTGTGGCAAGGGGTGTGCGGCGTGCTGTCGAATGCTGGTTCCCCTTTCGGTCCCGGAAACTTTTGCCTTGCGAGAATGGGTTCATGCTCTACCGACCGAACAACAGGCGCGTGTCTCGGCACGGTTTGCGGAGCTCAAGGCGCAATTACTCGCTCAGGGGCTCTGGAGGCAGTTCTCGGAGTTGTGCGATGCGCGGGAAGCGCCCACCGATGATGCTTTGGAGGGCGTGAATCGCGACTATTATGCTCTGCGGATGCCGTGTCCCTTCTTGGAAGAGGAGGTCTGCACGATGTATGACGAACGTCCCTCTGCCTGCCGTGAGCTACTGGTGACCTCGCCTGCCGAGCATTGTGAAGATCTGATTCATAATCCTGTTGCTTCGATTCCTGCGCCTGTACGGGGTAGTACGGTGATGGGATTGCTCTGGCAGGAGTTGACGCAGTCTCCAATAAGACTGATTCCCCTCCCGATCGCACTTGAGTGGGCGGAACGTCATGAACACGACAATGGGCGGAGGTGGAAAGGTGCGGAGTTACTCGATCATGCATTGGACAAGACGTGGCGGTTTTTAAGCTCCTCGTCTCAAGGTGATAGTAAAAATGCTGAGGCCGACGGCTCATAGTTTCAATAATGTGAATGGATACTGAGGAGAGACGGCATGCGAAAACCTGTGGTCGTGTGTTTGGATTTGGAAGGGGTGCTTGTTCCGGAGATCTGGATCAATGTTGCTATACAGACCGGTATTGAGGAGTTAAAAACCACGACTCGCGAGATGCCGGATTACGATAAGCTCATGAGACAGCGATTGACCATACTCGATCGGCACGCGTTGAAGATCGGTGACATTCAGGACGTGATTGCCAAGATGGGTCCGTTAGAGGGGGCGATTGATTTTGTGACGTGGTTGCGGGAGCGCTGGCAGCTTATTATTCTCTCTGATACGTTTTATCAGTTCGCTCAGCCTCTCATGCGGCAGCTGGGCTATCCCACGCTCTTCTGTAATCAGCTCGAAATCGGTGAGACTGGACGGATTGTCAACTATCACATGCGGATGGCGAACCCGAAGCAACATGCCGTTGCCGCGTTTAAATCCCTGAACTTCTTTACGATGGCCGCCGGTGATTCGTACAACGATACCGGCATGCTCGATGAAGCCGATACCGGATTTTTCTTTTGCCCCCCCGAGCATCTACCGAAAGAGTTCCCGATGTTTCCTGTCACGCAGAGCTATGAAGATCTGGAACAGCGATTTTTGCTGGCAGCGGGCTAGTTACCGCCTTATAGAGGGAGAGCAGAAGAAATCTTTGAATGAGATGCGATAGGGAAACGACTGAGCCGACTTAAAAATTAATCCAGAGCTGGGCATAGGCCCAATCTTGGCCGACGGCGCGGCGCGCTAAGTTGTGAGATATGTAGGGGCCTGGGAACAGGTGCCCATAGCCGCCTTGAAAGGCGACGATGCCGTTCATAAAGAAATGGGTCCACACGATATCGACTTCGTCACCGATGTGGGTCACAGTGTTGTCCGGCCGTGAGAAGACGTAGGCACCCTGACTTGCGCGATACCAGTTATCTCGTGCATTGGCCAGGTGCAGGTTCGTGTACCATATTTCGATATGATCGTCTTTAGTCGGGCGCGCTTGGATATTGCCTGAGAAACTCATCATATTCTTCCATCCCTGGAGGTCCATGTATCCCATGTGGATGTGATTCGTGGGGAAGAAGTTTTCAAATGTGTTGGCAGTCTTACAATCTCCATAGGCAGAATCTAGTGTGCAGTTGGCTCGTCCGTCTCCCGACGCATAGTCAAAATTGAAGGCGATTCGAGGTTTGCCAGGCAAGTTGAATGCGGTATAGCCGATCCAGTTCCTGGTAGCCCAGGCATTGATATGGAGACATTTGCCTTCACCCCCAGGATTGCCGCATAAGCCGCTGGCACTGGCTGCGGTGTCCCCCATCTGTCCGAATTGGTAGACCACCTCGCTGGATGCATCGAAATAGCCTTTCTTCATTGCGATGCGGTTGCCCACCACATGACGGGTCTGATTACCGTGTTTTGGGGTACCTAAGCCCTGTGAAGAAATGTCTCCTCCGCCGAGATTACTTTTGTAATAGGCATAGAATGGTTCAATGAGAAAACCCGGTAGGGTCTTGATTTGATTGTAGAGGATGAAGAGGTCGGCATCGCCCGCGGCATTTCGTGACTGACCCGTACCGGCGATATTCGGATTGCCGCTGCCCAGGGGCGCTCCTTGGACGAGGTCTGTTTCTGCCGTGCGAAACCAACCGAGGTGGGTGTCCAGGAAGCTATTGCCATATTGCAGCATCACGCCGTCAAAGGAATAGCCGGTGTTGGCCCAATCGAAGTGGCCGAACAAGCTCTGGTCGCCGAATACGACGTATTGCCGGCCGGCCTTGAGGCCAAGGCCCTGAACACCAGCGAAGTTACGGATTAGCATGTAGCCGGCCCGTATGCCAAGTGAACAGACCGGCCGTCCACCTTGGGCGGGTGTGGAGCCACAGGTGTGGATTAAGGGGTCTCCATTGTTTCCAGCGCCTCCCGAACCTATAGGTGTCCCATTACCACCCCAGGTGCGGGAGTCGATGAACTCCAGGTAGAAGTTCACGTCTGGAGATAGGTCGTACCCGATGCCTAGGCGGGTCATCTGTTGGACGTATTGATCGTTGGCTTTACCTGTAAGACTATTGGGGGCAATGCCGGGCGCGTTGCACTGTCCACCGGCTCCGATGCCGCCGCCGAAACAGACGTTGTTGCGGTATTCTGGACGTACGCGGAGATCGGCGCGTATCCAGAGATTTCTGATGTCAAAATTTCTGCCGATCTTCGGATCGAACGGTTCATAGGCTTCTTTTTGAGGGATACCGCGCCCGATGACGATGGGGTTGGTAATCTTTTCTCCTTCCGGCAATTGAAAGGCGCTCTGGGCGGAGTCGCAAAAAGAAATGAGTTCTATCGTCGCTGCCACGATTGAGATGAAGACCGTCTTCCATTGTCCACGAACCCTCAGTTGAGGGGTTGTCCTTACACTATCCATGATGTGATCAAGAAACGAGTCGACTTGTGCAAGTCCTTCAGTATGAGAAAAAAATGATAACGAGACGCCTGTCTATCTGATTGATGAGAAGGTTCGATGAGAGAGGGAGAATAAAGGGGGCTCTCCGTTGCCCTTGTCCTCTTCGTGAGATCCCAGCACTGAACATGTGACTTACAGAGGGCCGGTCTTGCTTAGGGACGCAGCGGCATCTTCCGGTTGTTTGCCCACAGCAGTGATTTCTTCTTCGGCTTCTTTCATGGACGCTTGAAAGTCTTGTTCGACCATTTTGACTTCTTGTTGAATCATGTTCAGCTCGGGTTCCACCGACTTGCGAAGATCCTCCGCCGTATCTTTGAAGCCCTTGATGGCTTTGCCGACTTGTCGGCCGACTTCAGGGAGTTGTTTGGGGCCAAATAGAAGAAAGGCGATGACCAGAATAATTAAGATCTCGCTGGCTCCCAGTCCAAACATAATTCAGGGCCGTAGTGGTAATTCCGTTAATGTCCTGCTGTGTAATGATCACAGCACACTCAGGCTTGTTAACCTTGTTTCACGTGGCCCTGCTGCGCCGCATGAGGAGCGGGTGATGGCGTAGTTTCTGTCTGAGTGGTCACCTGACTAGGGGAAGCGGCCTGTGGTTGAGCCTGCTGAGATTGTTCGGCTGGTGTCACGTCAATAGCATCGGCTTCATGTACGGACTTTTTGAAGCCCTTGATGGCTTTGCCGAGACCTTCTCCTAATTGGGGCAGTTTACCGGCGCCGAAAATGATCAAGACGATGATCAAAATCAGCATTAATTCCATCCACCCAAACGAGCCGAACATGCGTAACCTCAGTGAATACGTGGAACATGGACTGTTGAAGATCTCTCATTGGAAGAGAGATCTGCCCGCACGCGATAGATGTAAAGGCTATAGGAAGTTCACAGGACAAGTCAAGAAGAACAAGGGTCTGGTAATGGTAGATCAGCGTTAGAACGGTTGAATAATTCCGCCTCCGAGGACACAGTCGCCCTCATAGAAGACGGCGGATTGGCCGGGACTGAGTGCGCGTTGTGTTGCTTGGAATTGAATGCGGATGCTGGAAGCAGTCAATGGGGACAGAATGGCAGGTGCTGGGGGGGTCGCGTAGCGCACTTTGACCTGAACTTCAGCTCGACGTTCCAGCAGATGAGGCGTAAAAAGGTTGAGATCGCTCACTGTACACTCGTGTCTGTGCAATGACTCCTCAGGACCGAGCATGACGGTATTGGTCGTTGGGTGTACCTGTTGCACATAGAGTCGTTGTCCTGTGGCAATGCCCAAGCCTCGCCGTTGCCCTGGTGTATAGAACGCAATTCCATCGTGTTGACCCAACGGCTGTCCTGCTGCGTTGATAAAGAGGCCGGGTGTTTTAGCTTCGGGTACTTCTTTTTCGATGAAGGTGCGGTAGTCACCTTGAGTGACAAAGCAGATTTCTTGACTCTCCTTCAACTCATCGGCCGGAAGCTCTAAGGTCTCAGCCTCTCGCCAGACCTCAGACTTTTCCAAGCTGCCTAGAGGGAAGAGCAGTTTGGGGAGCCAGTCCGGGTTGAGGCGGTAAAGAAAGTAGGTTTGATCCTTGCGCGTATCAGTCGCGCGCAGGAGAGAGAGCCTACCGTGATTGTTTTGGAGACGCGCATAATGTCCCGTCGCGACATAATCGATCTGGCGCGCAGCCGCAATCTCCACGAGTCCTCGTATCTTGACTCGCTCGTTACAACGGACGCAAGGGTTGGGTGTCGTTCCAGTGGTATAGCCGTGAAGAAAGTCGTCAATGACCCCTTTTCGAAAGGTGTCTCGGGTATCAATAACCTCGTGGGAGATGTTCAGGAGTTTGGCGACGTGTTTGGCGATGCCGACTTTACAACAGCCCCGTTCTTGCCACTTTTTTGATGCCGCGATGGTGTCATCTTCGTGTTCCCATACCTGAAGAGTCACACCATGAACATCGTAGCCTTGACGAACAAGGAGCGCCGCTGCGACGGAGCTGTCGACTCCCCCGCTCATTCCGAGGAGGACGGTTGGACGGGTCATAGGATCGGTATTGTACCGGGAGCGGGCGATAAAGGGCTAGAGGTCTACCGCTCGAACTTTGCCTCGGTGGGCCGTCAAATCATGAACGCTTTTGGGTGATGAGGAGTTCTCATCGACCCACTTATGCGCACCCATGTCACACATACCGTGAAAATGGGCACCATCTTCGATTGAAATACCCGGTGTGCGAATATCGCCGATGAGCACGCCGGGCTTTAGGATCTGTATTTTTGCCGTTGCGGTGATCGTGCCGTTAACTTTTCCGCTGGTCATCAGGGTACCGGCTGAAAGGATGCCTTTGATGACCGCTTGTTCTCCGATGATCAGCGTTCCGGTGGTGTGGACTTCGCCTTCCACGCGACCATCAATGCGGATGGTTCCATCAAAGTTGAGAATGCCCTTGAAATCAACCCCTTTGCCGAGGAATGTAAAATTATCACTCTCGCCGGAGTCTTGAGCTTGTTTGTCGCCTAGAGCCCACATCAGCTTTCTTTGCTCCTTGCCATAAAACCCGACGGGGCATTGCCTTCAGATGGGGACCGATTAGGAGGGGAGGCTTATTGGGCGAGATCGCGCCTCCTCTCCGTTCGTTGTCTAGTGTATCACATGGCTAGGCAGGGAGCCTCCTGACAACGGGTTCGTTGGAGATTCCGACTGAATGGAGATGTGGTGTTTCATGTTGGGATATGGATGTGGCCTGTTCCATTTCGAGCGTACCGTTGAAAAGAACCCCTTCTTCCATGGAGAGCATAGGAGTCATGACCCCGCCATTGATGATCGCTGGAGCCCGCAACTTCATCTTGTCTCTCGCATGAATATCCCCGGTGATTTTTCCCTTGCAGACGATGGTACCGGCCGTCACTTTTGCCGTAATAACCGCTTCTTCACCGACTAACAAGACGCCGTCGGTGTGAACCTCTCCTTCAAGAGTGCCATCGATCCGTACGGTCCCGTTGTAGGTGATGGTGCCCTTGAAGACGACACCTTTTCCAACAAACGCGCTGACATCTTGTCCGGAATCGTGTCGCATTGGTTCGAGGCTGGATCCAGCACTCTCACTGTCAACTTCGTCAGAACGCCTACCGTCTTGTTTATCCTTCCACATACGCACGCCTCCTCTCAGGATTTGGGATAGAGGGATCCGATTGAAGAGCCGAGTCCTTCTAGTTAGGGAATATATCGGTTGAGTCCGATGAATTATTTAGCGGTCATATGCCAAAAAAGCAATAATATCAGCTTTTTTAGGCGAGTATATGGATGGAAGTCATGGGAAAGGTTCATTCAGGAGAGTCTCCACCACACCATCAAGCTCGTCAGGGGAAAAATAGTGAATGACGATTTTCCCTCCCTGTTTTTCTGGATGGATCGTCACTTTCGTACCGAGACGCTTTTGTAATCTGGCTTCGAGATCAGTCCATGGTGAACTACGGGGACTCTTCGACGGTCGCTTCTTTCCTCCAAAGGAGAGGTCGACGAGTTTCTCTGTTTCTCTGACCGAAAGAGTTCCTGCGGCCACCCTTTTCCCGATTCTCAACTGATCCTCAGCGGATTGGAGACCGAGAAGGGCTTTTGCGTGGCCTGTGGTAAGGGTTCCTCCTTCAACCAGCTCTTGGAGCTCAGGGTGAAGGTGCATCAGACGAACAAAGTTTGCGACGGAGGAGCGATCACGACCGACTTTGAGGGCGATGGCGTCTTGCGTCAGGCCGAATTCGTTCATCATGCGCGAATAGGCTCGTGCCGTCTCCATTGGATTCAGGTCTTCTCGTTGGAGATTCTCAACTAGAGCCAATAAGAGCGCTTCTTGATCGCTGCAATTGCGTATGACAACCGGGATGGTCTCCAAGCCGGCTTCTTTCGACGCGCGCCATCGGCGTTCTCCAGCGATCAATTCATAGATACCGTCCCCCTTGCGGCGGACCATAATCGGCTGCAGAACACCGCTCTCTTTGATGGACGCCGTCAGTTCGGCAAGTTCTTCCTGGAGGAACGTGTGTCGAGGTTGATAGCGATTGGGGACAATACTCTGAACCCGTATCCGCTGGACATCGGCCGATTCCGTCGGTTGGCTCACTTTAACGGACGGCAGGAGAGCGTCGAGTCCTTTACCGAGGGCTTTTTTCTCCATGAGAAATAAACTCCTTAGCTAAAGATACGTATGACTGTGACCCGGCGGATGCGGTGTTGTACAAGATCCCTGGTCGGCCATAACTGGGAGCTTCCGCGAGCGAGACATTGCGCGGAACAACCGCTTGATAAACCTTATCGGCAAAATGAGACCGTATTTGGTCGGCGACCTGCCTGGACAGAGTATTACGGGAGTCAAACATCGTCAAAACGATGCCCTCTAAATTGAGATGTGAGTTAAACGATTGTCGAACAAGTTCGATGCTTCTGATGAGTCTACTCAGGCCTTCCATCGCATAGTATTCGCATTGGACAGGGATAAGAACAGAATCAGCGGCAGTTAGCGCGTTGATGGTGAGAATGCCAAGAGCCGGAGGGCAATCGAGGAAGACAAAATCATATTTCTCTCTTGCCTCTCCGATGACGGTTTTTAGATGATTTTCACGCCTTTCAAGATTGACAAGTTCAACCTCGGCCCCGGCTAAATCTGCGTTGGCTGGTAAGATTGAGAGCCCTGAAACCGATGTTTCCATGGAAGACTCTTGGACTGTACTAGTCTTCACGAGGCAGCTATAAGTTGTATTTTTCAGGGATCCTTGATCGATGCCAAGTCCACTCGTCGCGTTTCCTTGAGGATCCATGTCAATGAGTAGGACAGATCTCCCTTCCAGAGCAATTGCAGATGAAAGATTGATGGCCGTCGTCGTCTTGCCGACTCCGCCTTTTTGATTTGCGACTGCAATGACCTTTCCCATTGAAAAGCTCCTACGACAGATGTGTTCCACGTGGAACACAAGAAGTTTGATTTAGGCTGAAGGTTTCAACATAGAAATAACTCTCTGTCCATAGCCTCTTTGAAGTTGAAACGAATAGTCATTCACCAATAGCCAGTTGGAGGAAATATTTGTACAGGTGATCGGTTGTGACGAATAGAGAATGACTTTTCCATCTTGCCGAAGGAGTTTTGCACCGTATTGAAAAATAACATCATGCTTCAACGCACGAGTAGTCACATAGTCAAATTCATCATATGCCGTATGCTTGTTCATGAATTTTTCTAGAGTCCCGTCAAATATGGTGACATTTTTAAGCTGAAGGAGGCCCGTGATGAAATGAAGGAATGAAGATTTCTTTTTCACTGGTTCCACGAGGGTGACATGCAGATCTGGTCTAGCGATTTTTAATGGAATTCCTGGGAATCCAGCTCCTGTACCAACGTCGAGTAGCTTGGCTTCAGTCTTCATATCGTCGACTCTGAGCGCAGCCATGGAATCTGAAAAGTGCTTGATGATAATTTCATCGTCAAGAGTAATGCTTGTAAGATTGAATGATTGATTCCAGATTTGAAGTTGTTTCAGATACACCATGAACAGATGCACCTGCTCGGTGTTGAGTGGAACGCCAAGTTCTGCCGAACTTTCATGAAGTAATAAGTGGTGTGAACTCACTTGTTCCACGTGGAACAATTACGCCGATACACTAGAGAGGTCAATAGGAAAGGTTTGCGATCATCGAGCGCTATGAAATTGATTGTCGAGTAGGGGTAAGTTGGCGTCGATTTTTCTCTATCGCAACCAAAAGTAAGGAGATGGCAGCTGGAGTCACTCCCGATATTCGTGATGCTTGGCCGATTGTCTCTGGTCGTACTCTATTAAACTTCTCTCGAACTTCACTAGAAAATCCTGTGACAGAATTATAGTTGAAAGTGTGAGGAATCAATTTCTGCTCAAGTTTCTTGAATTTCTCAACTTGTTGAAACTGACGACGGACGTAGCCCTCATATTTGATCTGAATTTCGACTTCTTCGCTGACCTCTTGCTCTGAAATGGCAGGAATTCCAAATGTTTGTAGAAGATCTTGGTAGCTCGATTCCTGACGGCGAAGCAGCTGTGCCATGGTCATAGAGGCAGAGGCATTTTCGAGGTATGTGCCCTTTGTCCGTAACCTGACTTCATCAGTGAATGATGGTCTGGCAGCATGTAAGTGCGCGATCTCGTTTTCAATCAGGCGTTTCTTTCGTAAAAATCTCTCATACGCCTCATCTGGAACGAGGCCAACATTGTGCCCAACCGACATGAGTCGAAGGTCTGCGTTATTATGACGGAGAAGCAATCGGTACTCCGCTCTCGATGTAAACATCCGATACGGTTCATAGGCATCTTTCGTAATGAGATCATCAATGAGTACGCCTATATAGGCTTGCGATCGGTCAAGAATGAGCGGAGGCTGTTCTCGCAATTTGAGAACGGCATTGATGCCGGCGATTAAGCCCTGCGCCGCAGCTTCCTCGTATCCGGAGGTCCCGTTGATTTGTCCAGCATGATAGAGCCCTGCAACCAGTTTTGTTTCGAGTGTCCGATAGAGTTGACGAGGGGGGAAATAGTCGTACTCAATCGCATAGCCAGGCTTGAGTATTCTGGCGTATTCCAGTCCAGGGATCGTTTTCAACATCGCGGCCTGAACGTCAATCGGCAGGCTGGTTGAAATGCCGTTCGGATAAAACTCGACTGAGTCCAGCCCCTCAGGTTCTATAAAAATCTGGTGACGGTCCTTTTCAGCAAAACGTACAACCTTGTCTTCAATTGAAGGGCAATATCGAGGTCCTGTCGATTCAATGACGCCGCTGTATAGAGGGGAGCGGTCGAGATTTTGTTGAATAATGTCGTGCGTTATTCGATTCGTATAGGTCAAATGACAAAGAACTTGTTTAGTCGAGATCTGTTGAGTGCGATACGAAAAAGGAGGAGGAGGGGTATCCCCTGGCTGAGGAATCATTACCGAGAAATCAATGGTCGTTTTGTCTAATCGGGGAGGCGTTCCGGTCTTGAGCCGCCCAACTTCAAATCCAAAGTCCCGCATGCAATCTGAAAGATGTTCGGCAGATGCTTCTCCTGCGCGGCCGGCAGGAAAATGGTTGAGTCCTATATGGATAAGACCCTTAAGGAAAGTTCCTGATGTAAGTATGACGGATTTGGTCGTGATCGTCTCTCCTGAACCTGTGACGATCCCGGTGATTGTATCTCCGGTCACGAGCAGGCGATCGACGACGCCTTCCGCCAGAGTGAGGTGCTCCTGTGCGGCAAGGGTCTCCTGCATCGCGGTGCGATACAGCGATTTGTCGCATTGCGCTCGCAGCGCATGCACCGCCGGTCCTTTGCTGGTATTGATAAATCTAAATTGAATCCCAGAACGATCGGTGTTCCGCCCCATCTCACCGCCGAGCGCGTCGATTTCCTTCACCAGGTGACCCTTGGCAATTCCCCCGACTGCTGGATTGCAGGACATCTGAGCGATCCGGCTCAGCTCCATCGTTAGGAGCAAGGTGTTGGCACCCATGCGTGCGGCAGCCAGCGCTGCTTCGCAGCCGGCATGGCCGCCTCCCACGACGATAACATCAAAAATTGTGGCCACTGGTTCCTCTATTTACCGATACAGAACTCGGAAAAAATTCGGTCCAACACATCATCAGACGTAATCACCCCAACAATTTCGCCCAGTGCATCAGCGGCGCCTCGAAGATCAACCGCAACGAACTCGGGTTCAACACCTTGCTCGACAGAAGCCAGAGATTCACTCAGAGACAGCTCAGCCCGTGTGAGTGCGGCGTGATGTCGAACATGAGTGATAACAACACTTTCGTTAGGTTCAAAAGATGGTTTCACAAACTCTGTCCGAATCGCCTGCTTCAACGGCTCCAGTCCCTCACCGGTTCGAACCGAAACGGGAAGGACCAGGCACTGCGTCCGTGCACGAAGGGCATCGGACACTTGTTGGACCAAAATCGTAGAAACCAAATCGATTTTATTGATGACGATCACGTGTTTCAATGGATGGGAAGGAAAACGGAGATGATCCATATTCATCGTGAGCTGTTGAGCGGCATTTATGACATGGAGGACGATATCTGCCTGGTCTTGCGCCTCCTTGGATCGACGGATACCTTCCTGCTCAACAATATCGGTGGTATCGCGAAGCCCAGCAGTGTCGATCAGCGTCACACGTAGGCCTTGCCACGTAACCGACTCTTCAATAAGGTCTCGAGTCGTGCCGGGCATGTCGGTGACAATCGCTCGGTCCTCACGAAGCAAACGGTTCAGTAAACTTGATTTACCGACATTAGGCTCACCGGCAATCACCACTCGGACGCCGTCGCGCAGCACGCGACCGGTCTCAGCCGTCGCCAACATCTGTCGCACCTGATGAAGCGTTTCCTTGAGTATGATGATCATCTCATCGCGTCTTACAAACGCAATATCTTCCTCGGCAAAGTCGATTCCAGCTTCAAGATGGACTAGTAGCCCTACGAGAGCTGTGCGTAATCGGCCGATTTCTTGCGCAAGCTCACCGCGGAGCTGACGTTGGGCCAATTGCAGGCTCAGTTCAGACTTGGCTCTGATGGTATCCAGTACAGCCTCGGCCTGAGACAAATCCAGGCGCCCATTCAAAAACGCTCGTTTGGTAAATTCTCCCGCTTGTGCGAGGCGAGCTCCGGCCGCAACGCAGGCCTCACAGACTTGGTGCAGAACAAGCCCGCTCCCGTGGCAATGAAGCTCCACCACGTCCTCGGCCGTAAACGAGTGAGGTGCCTTCATGTAGACCACCAGGCCCTCGTCGATGATGTGCTCGGACCTCAGAGTTGTCGAGGAGCGCATATGGTGATCGGTTGAAGGAATAGGTGGGGAGAGAATATCAGCCAAGTACAGTTTGTGAGAAGCGAGTGTATCGAGGGAGCCATTGGAGCGTAGCCGAACAACGCGACTTGCAATGTCAACGGCATGCGGACCGCTTATTCGAACGATACCGATACCACCCTCACCGGCAGGAGTAGCGATTGCGCAAATCGTATCCTCGGGTGCATCAACGGCGGGCATATTCTTACCGTTCGAGCAGATCGGTCACATCCAGCAAAACCGACGGTGCCTCACTTCTTGCTGTCTTGTTCATCTGTTGTAGCCGGTGCCATGGCGGGAGGCCGGAAGAAAAATCGATCCGTGACCAACTGCTGCACGATAGTCAACACGTTATTGGTCAGCCAATACAGTACAAGGCCGGCAGGAAAATTGATGAACAAGAATGTCATGAGCGCTGGAAGCATCATCATGACTTTCGCCTGTGTCGGATCCATCGTCGTCGGTTGGATTTTTTGCATGACCATCATGCTGATACCCATGATGATCGGCAGAATGTAGTAGGGATCCTGAACCGACAGGTCGGTAATCCACAGCCCCAATGGCGCCTGGCGCAAATCAATGGTCATATACAGAATATTAAACAGCGAGACAAACACCGGCATCTGCAGAATCATGGGAAGACAGCCACCCACAGGATTGACCTTGTGATCCCGATACAGTTTGATGAGCTCCTTGTTCAAGCGTTCGCGATCATCCTTAAATTTTTCCTGGACCGCCGCTACCCTCGGCTGAATGCCCTGCATCTTCTTCATCGACGTGTAGCTCTTATATTGCAGGGGGATGAACAAGAGTTTGATGATAATGGTCAGGAGAATGATCGTGAGTCCGTAATTGTGCGTATAGTCATTGATATAACGCAGTACTGAAAAAATGGGCTTGGCTACGGCTCGGACCATGTCCCAGCTTCCGAAAAGAAACCATCCGAAATCGATGGTATCTTCAAGCCGAATTTGCAAACTTTGAAGCGTGTCAAACTCTTTTGGGCCGGCGAATAGTCGGAATTCGAGCGGTGCTCCGGAGGGATCAATCGGTAAACCAATCGCGGTGGAAACGAGCTTCTCTCCCTGCTTCTTGGGCCACGCCGAGGCACTGATCTTGGGAATAAGCGCAGAAATAAAATACTTATCTTGGAGCGCGACCCATTTCAGAGAGCCCTTATGCTCTGTGTCGGTCTCCGGCATATCATTTTCAATCTTATCGTCAATGAGCGAGGCCGCTCCGACAGAACCGATAAACCCTTCTCCCCAGTCCACAATCCCGAAATTCGTCCCTAGTCCAACTTTGACCCCACCGGCGAGTCCGCTGGATTTCAACGCAATATCGACGACGTAACTGTCGACGTGAAAAGTCAGGTGTTTTTCCATGTGTACGCCGGTTGCCGGATTACCGTACACAAAAGTCATATGGCCGGTGGGGTGACTCTGGTTCAAGACCGTAAAGTCTTTCTCGACCTTGTAGACTCCTTCGCTTAACTCCTTTGAGTGAGAGGTGTCATCCGTTGTGACCGTCAGAGGCTCGGCAAATTTGCCTTCTTGTCGCACGAGTTGCACCGCAGGTTTCTCATCAGAGCTACTATGGTAGCGTTTGAGCTCCCAGCTGGTCAGTGCAGCCCCACGGGTCGTAAATTTCGCTCGGTAGAGATCTGTTTCCACCTCAATGAATTCTGTCGCGGAAGATTCTCTACGAGGACTGTGAGCCTGTACGCCCTCACCGGATGGTTTTGGTGGCGATGTCTCCTTGACCGAAGGAGCGCTTGCTGCTGGAGATCCGGGGGGGAGTGCATCTGAAGGCGAAGCCTTGTCACTTGCGGCAGGCTCGGTCGGTTCCGAAATGCTAGGTTGAGGGAGTAGGCCCAACTCTTTGAGCAGGTACTCGTATCCAAAGATAATCCCAAGGGAGAGTACCAAGAACACAATGACTCGCTTTTCCATGAAAAGACTATGCTTTCTTTAAAAAGATGTAATCGTTGTTACTTGACCGGGTCTTCTCCCCCGGGATGGAAGGGGTGACATTTCATAAGCCGGAGGATGGTTAAGCCGAGCCCCTGGAATGCGCCGTATTTAGTGATGGCATCCGCAGCATATTGCGAACAACTAGGATCAAAGCGGCACGTGCGACCGTACAACGGAGAAACCACCAAACGGTATCCATAAATCAGCCACAAGCACAGCGACCGCATGTCAAGATATCCTTGGTTGCATTAGGTGAAGGCGCTCCAACGACATTCTCCACGCCTGAACTAACCCCTCGTGTGGTTGCGAGAGCGCATCTCGCTTAGGAAACACAAGAAGCCCACAGCCCGGAACCAAGTCCGGATGGAATTGTCTCACCAACTCGCGAAAGACTCGTTTGGCCCGATTACGTCTGACCGCATTGCCGAATCGCTTCCCCACAATGATCCCCACGCGGCTCGGGGCATCGTCCATCCGGCACGCCAAGAGATTGAAGAGGTTGGTCGACATGCGGCGGCCATGATGCTTGACGAGCTGAATATCCCGGCTGCTGCGCAAAAAAATGCCGTCTCGTCCTCGAGCCTTGGGTGCCACTCGAACGGGGTGTTTCTTCGACGCATCCTGCACGTTCATAATCCAGGAGAAGACACAAGCTGGTAGGTGAACGCACGCTCAGCAGCAACAAAAAAGATCGATGAGCGATCTGAAGAACCCCTGTTGATCCGCCACGATATGCCTAGACCGTCAACCGAGCTCGTCCCTTCGCTCTTCGGCGAGCCAGCACCTTGCGCCCGTTCTTGGTGCTCATACGCTTCCGAAATCCATGTTCACGCTTCTTCTTCAAATTAGACGGTTGTTGAAATGTAAAAGACATAATCCCCCCTCCATACCCGTACGTCGTATCGTAACTTCAGACGAACGGCGAATTATAGGGGAGGCACTTGGGTCTGTCAATTTCATGCTGCCCCTGAGGAGTGATTCTTGATTAGGAATACTCGATGTCAATGCATGAATCGTGGTCGGGCTGAGGCGCTTTTGCGCCCTGCCGCCAGAATGCCACAAAAGCAGATGCCATGGTGATGAGCACATGACGCTTAAGCCCAGTGAAATAGCGTCAGTTGTAATTCGACGGCAATAAATATTTCGGTGGCACCGAGCTTGCTGCACATTATGAGTGTGTTAGTATGCCGAAAAGTTTTAGTCTGTTAAGCTAGCCTCTCTATATCTGTTAGAAATAAGCTTGAAGCCGCATCTCAGGAAATAATGCAAGCAACAATTCAATAGATCACTGCACGTAGATGAATGAAGGAAAGCTCCCATATCGTCACAGTCTGTGGATGGAACCTGTAAGGAGGACTCAGCGTATGTTGCGAATAGCATCCCTTGTTTATTTAACCTTGGCGCTTATCGTGATGGCCGGATGTGCGGAGCCTCCCACCCAGCAAATCCAAGAAGCTGAAAAAGCTCTTAAAGATGCGCAGGAAACCGGCGCGGCTACATACAGCCCCGATGAGTATGCCAAGCTGGAAGGTACCCTGGCCGCCTTGCGGAAGGAAGTCACCGATCAGGATGAAAAGTTCACGCTCTTTCGAGATTACGGCAAGGCCCAGCAGCTGTCAGCCTCGGCAAAAGCCGACAGTGATCGAATCAAGACCGCCGCGGTTCTAAAAAAAGAAGAGGCGAAAGCGGCAGCCTTGCAAGCTCAACAAGTCGCTGAAGAGGCCGTGAAGGCGACACAAGATTTGGTTGCCAAGGCACCGGTCGGAAAAGATCGTGCGGCAGTCGAATCCATCAGAAACGATGTGGAAGGGCTGAAGTCGCTCCTGAAACAAGTTCAGGCTTCGATCGATAAAGAGGATTATCCGGCTGCGCAAACCCAGGCGAAGGCGATTCATGACATGAGCCAAGGCGTTTCAACGGAAATACAGAGCGCACTCGCGAAAGTAGGAAAAGGGAAACCCGTAAAGAGATAATAACGCACGGCATGACTGATCAGATCCACAACACGCTTGCTGCAATTGTCTGTGTTTTTGGCTTAACCGGCTGCGTTCAAGCCGTTCCGCCAGACCTTCTTGTCGCGCTTGAAGCCATTGATCACGATTTGATCGCCTTACGGGCTCCGGAAGCCGCCCCCGAGGAGTACAAGCAATTCGTTCACCAATGGATTTCTTTGAAAGCTCGCGTCCAATTGGACGATGATCTGATCAGATGGCCATGGGAATCAAGTGATCTTGAGAATGAACTCCGCTGGTTGTACAGCATGGGTGAGCGTACCGTTTCCCAGTTGCACGAACGGCAAGCCTCACAACACCGCGAGGCCCAGGCGAAGGTAGCTCGTCTTGAAGAACAGCTTCGTGCTATTACGACGAGGGTCGATTCCATCCATGGTCGGATTCTCTTGGGAGAAAAAGTCGTTCAAACAGATCTCTTGGTGAAGCAAGCCCGTTCCTTCTTTGAACAAAAAGACTTTCCACGAGCCATGCAAGCAGCGGAGAAGGCGGATCATGCCCTCAAGGCCCAGGCCTCGTTGCTCAATCAAGAATTAGGGCGATACGCCGACGAGAGCCGGATTGCCTATTGGCGGACTCTCGCCAAGCAGACCATCGACTGGTCGCGAATTCATCAGTCAACAGCTATCGTGGTGAGCAAGGCCGATCGAGAGTTAACGCTCTACAAAAACGGACGGAAGATGCTATCATATCCTGTCCGGTTAGGGTTCAACGGGGTGTTGGAAAAGCAGTTTCAGGGGGATGGTGCAACGCCGGAAGGTCGGTATCGCGTGACGGACAAGCGTGGTCCAGGGCAGACGCAATTTTACCGAGCCTTGGCTTTGGATTACCCAAATACTGATGATCGCCGCCGATTCTATCTTGCGAAGCGGTCAGGAAGGATCAGCCCAGCCAAAAGCATTGGGGGGCAAATCGAGATTCATGGAGCCGACAACGAATTGTTGGCTCAAACCCTTGGCTGTGTCATGCTCGACAATTCAAACATGGCCGTGCTCTACGAGGGCGTCTCCGTCGGGACGCCGGTCACCATCGTCGGTGCGTTGACGAGAGAGAATGCAGTGGCCATGGCCTTGTCCGAACTCGTTCAGCGGAGAGATGAAACCTGAGCCTAGACTGATGGGTCGACTCTTTCTTGCAATTTCAGCGGTCGCCTTGTTCATACTCCTGGTCGTGAGTGCTGCGACCTCCAAGCGTGTCGTGCCTAAAGAACCCCAGGTCGTTCACCAGCCGGCAGTTCAAGACAAAGCCAGCCTTCGTAGCTTACAAGGCCGGTATAAAACTCTCTCCAAGCAGCTGTCTCAACTCACGCCGAACCAGCCGTATATCTTAGTCGATACTGCCAGGAACCGACTGTATGTGAAGCATCAGTCAGACATCGTCCTCGATGCGATTGCTTCAACCGGTAGCGGAACTATTCTGGATAAGCCTGGTGAGAGCAACAATCAGTGGATCTTTGACACCCCACGAGGGGAGTTTCTGGTCCAATCGAAAATCACCAACCCCACGTGGATCAAGCCGGATTGGGCGTTCGTCGAAGAAGGTCTTGATGTGCCTAAAAACTCTGCCGACCGCGCAGAGCCAGGGGTGTTGGGCGACTACGCATTAGGGTTCGGCAAGGGCTACTTCATTCACGGGACACTCTATACCCGTCTGTTGGGCAAGAACGTGACCCATGGGTGTATCCGACTCAATGACAACGATCTTAAAGGTGTCTACAAGCTCGCTCGAGTCGGGACGCCGATTATGATCTTTTGATTCTACGACCGCGCAGATATGACATGAGCTTCTGCGCCCTCTTCTTATTACTTGCCCTCACGACACCAAGTTGGGGAAAGGATCTCGAAGCCTTTCCCGGCCTAAATTTCAGCAACCCCGCTGAACTGAAAGAAGCCACTCGTGTCCTCGAGGAAGAGCTCAAACTGGCGGCTCGTCCTCAAACATATGTCTTCATCGATCTGGCTGCAGGCGCGATCCATATCAAAGGTCGCGGGGTTGCTCTCCATCAGATTCCCATCACTGTCTGGTCCGTCACGTCGCATGAAGGTCTAAAAGGGATTCACCGTCTGGTTGCGCGCCCTGCCGTGGTCCGTCGAAAAATCGAGCCGGGTGCCGCTGCCGAGCAGGAGCCCATTTCTTTAGCCGACATGCCGACCGACTATGTGCTGTCTTTCAATCCTCCACTCGTCATCACGGTTATTCCCTCCACGGCCAGCGACAGCCTGTTGCAGCGTAGTCTTCTGCTGAGCAAGGCCGGCTGGCGTAATGTAAAAAACTGGGCGAGCGCACTCTTTTCCGATCGATCAGCTACGCCGAGTACCCAACTCCAACTGACCGTCTCCGTCGATCATGCGCAGTCCTTGGCCTGGTCGCTAGTCGACGGCATGGCCGTCATCATTCGTCGCCCGCCCGATCAATAGAAAGATGCGGTACCGAGTTGTCGTTGCCTTTTCTACTACAGCTCAATAAGATACGTTGAGATTGCCCACCAGGTCTGTCATAGGGACTTCATTGAAGAGAGGACACCCATGGCGATACAGTTGACCGACAAGCTTCCCGCATCGTTTCAATCCGTCATCCATCCAACCCTTGATGCGTTGAGCCGCGAACAAGTGGTCGAACGGCTGTGGTCGAAGGATCATCGCCTCTGGAAGCCGGATCCCAAGGAGATCGCCGATCGCTTAGGCTGGTTGACGCTCCACGACCAGATGCGTCAACAGCTGGACCAACTACAACGCTGTGTCGCCGCCGCTCGGAATTTGAAAATTAAAGATGTCGTGCTGCTGGGTATGGGCGGCAGCAGTCTTGGGCCTGAAGTGTTTCGCACCCTGTTTGGAGCTCAGAAAAACTTCCCACGTCTCTGGGTTCTTGACTCGACTGTTCCAGGATGGGTTCGACAGGTCACCGAGGCGATTACTCCATCGCGGACGCTGTTTCTCGTTGCCAGCAAGTCCGGTGGCACCATCGAAGTCATGTCGCTCTTCGCGCACTTTTGGAAGCTGGTGACAAAAGCCAAGGGTACTCATGGAGGGAAGCAGTTCGTCGCGATCACCGACCCGGACACCGGCTTGGAGAAGATGGCTCGCGACTATGGATTTGGAGAGATCTTTACCAACCCGGCTGATATCGGCGGACGGTATTCCGTCCTGTCTCTATTCGGTCTTGTGCCCGCAGCGCTCCTGGGACTCGATATTGTCAAACTTTTGGACCGGGCGGCCGGCATGGTGGAACGATGCCGTCAGCAGAAAGACGTGAAGGCTAATCCGGGTGCCTATCTCGGCGCGGCGATGGGCGGCCTCGCCAAGGCTGGACGAGATAAGGTGACGGTCATCGCCTCACCGGCCCTCTCAACATTCGGGCTGTGGGTGGAGCAACTCCTCGCTGAAAGTACAGGGAAAGAAGGCACAGGACTAATTCCCATCGCGCAAGAACCGGTTCAGGGGCCACGAGCCTATGGCGCCGACCGATTTTTTGTCTATCTCAAGCTCAAAGGAGAGAACAACCATACTCTCGATCGAGCGGCTCACGCACTCGTCAAGGCCGGGCAACCGGTCATCCAGCTCAATCTCCGTGATCGGTATGATGTGGCGGCTGAATTTTTCCGATGGGAGTTTGCGACGGCCATCGCCGGACACGTGCTCGGCATTCATCCGTTCAATCAACCGAATGTCCAAGAGAGTAAGGATAACACCAATCGAGTCTTGGACGTATTCCAGTCGACAGGACGGCTTCCGAAACAAGAAAGCAGCCAACCTAAAGACGCTGTGTACCATCTGACCCCGCTGCTTCAACCAGGAACATACCTATCTGTGCTTGGGTACACGACTCCATCGCGGCCGCTCGAAGCTGCCGTCGGTCGTCTCCGTCGAACCCTCATGTCGAAGCACCAGGTCGCCACGACATTCGGCTATGGACCGCGCTATCTCCATTCGACAGGACAACTTCACAAGGGCGGTCCCGATACCGGTGTCTTCCTGGAATTAGTGGATCGCATGGCGCCGGATGTCCTCATTCCCGGTAAGCCGTTTTCGTTCGGCACATTGGCGAAAGCCCAGGCCACCGGTGATATCGAATCGCTTAGCGCGCACCATCGTCATGCGATTCGTGTTGAGCTAGGCCGTGACCAAGCCGCCACGGTCAACGCCATCACCGCAGCCCTGACAGGGACGACATCATCGAAACGACGAACAGTTGCCAAACCACGTCGTAAGGGTACTCGTCGCTGAGATGCCTATTACCCCTGATATTCGCATTGCGGGCGATACTCGCCAGTGGGCACAGGATGTGGCGACCTTCATCCTCTCCCTCAGTGAACGAGCCATTCAATCCAACGGTCGATTCATTCTGGCCCTCTCCGGAGGATCTACACCCAAGCTGCTCTATCAGACCCTGGCTGCGCCTGAGTGGAAGGCACGATTCGATTGGTCGCGCATCGTGTTCCTGTTTGGTGACGAACGCTGTGTTCCGCCGGACCATCCGGACAGCAATTTCAAGATGGCCCAGACCACGCTGTTTCATCCGCTCGACATACCCTCGGATCGTATCTTTCGAATGAAAGGGGAGTATGAACCTCCCTTGACGGCCGCTCAGGAGTATGAAGAAACCATTCGAAGGCTGACCACGAGTCCTCCGCCGCAAGTGCCGCTCATCGACCTTGTCCTCCTGGGGCTCGGGGATGACGGACATATCGCATCGCTCTTTTCTGGAACGGAAGCCTTACAAGAACATGGTAAGATCGCCATGGTTGGTCATGCTCCCACAGGCGTCACATCTCGCCTGACATTGACCTTACGCGTGCTGAATCATGCGACGGTGGTACTGTTTCTCGTGACAGGCCCAGGTAAAGCTCCAGTGGTCAGCAGGGTGCTCGAGCCAAAATCAGATGCCGATCGTTCTTTGCCGGCAGCGCGGATATCACCGGAGTCGGGCCGGCTTATCTGGATGCTTGATCATGCAGCCGCACAACAACTGAAGAAAATACCGTCATATCGAGAAGAAACATGATTCTCGCAGGAGATATCGGAGGCACAAAAACCAACCTGGCGCTCTATGACTGGACCGCTGAGCGCGTCGAACCGCTGCGCCTGGAAAGTTTTCACAGCGCCGATTACACTTCGCTGGAAGACATTCTGAGCGAGTTTCTCGCACCGCCACGTGAGCCTTCTCCTCAGACTTCTACAGAGACCGAGCAAGAGCAGGAGAGTAAAAAAGAGCATCACTCAGTATCCGAGCCGGTCAAGCTGGCGGCGGCGTGCTTCGGCATCGCAGGGCCGGTGATCGACAATCGGACCCAAACGACCAATCTTCCCTGGATCGTCGATGGGGCTGCGATCGCCAAACAGTACGATATTCCTCGTGCGCAGCTGATCAACGATCTGGAAGCCACCGCCTACGGCATTTTGTGGCTTCGATCCGACGAGCTGGAAGTGCTCAATGCAGGAAGTCCTCCGAAGAAACGACAGGCGCTCGCGCTGATCGCTGCCGGGACGGGACTAGGTGAAGGAATTTTGTTCTGGGACGGCAAATCGTATCGCCCCATGCCGTCGGAAGGCGGGCACGCGGATTTCGCACCGAACAATGATCAAGAAATCGAGTTGCTTCGGTATCTGCGGAGCCAGTACCTCCACGTGAGCTATGAGCGCATTTTATCCGGTCCCGGCCTCCATGCGATCTATGAGTTCTTGCGCGATACCAAAAAGAATGAGCCGACGTGGCTCGCGGAAAAAATCAAGGTCGGCAATCCGGCGGCAGAGATCGCCCAAGCCGGACTGCAGGGCCAAGCCGAGATTGCCAAGCAGGCGTTGGACCTCTTTGCATCCATCTATGGAGCCGAAGCCGGAAATCTTGCCTTAAAAGCACTGTCGCTCGACGGGGTGTATGTGGGAGGTGGGATTGCTCCCAAACTCATCGCGAAACTGCAGGACGGCATGTTCATGAAGGCCTTTACGAATAAAGGACGGTATAAACGGTTAATGAGCCAGATGCCTGTAAAAGTCATTATGAACCAACACACCGCCTTACTCGGCGCCGCGTCCGTCGCCGCAGCCCTCTCTCACGCTCCCACATCATGACGTCCCACGATCTCGATCGCTTCAAGAAAGCCGCCGCTTTCAAAGCCGCTGAATTTCTTCGAAACGGGATGGTCATCGGTTTGGGAACAGGATCGACGGCCAAACATCTTCTAGCGGCGCTCGGGGAACAAGTCCGTGCCGGCATGACGCTGCAAGGCGTGCCGACGTCGCAAGAAACCGCTACGCTTGCCGGACAGCTCGGCATTCCACTCCTCAAGTCAGAGACGCGATGGGAGATCGACGTCGCGATCGACGGAGCCGATCAGGTGGATCCGCATTTCAACTTGATCAAAGGCGGAGGTGGCGCGCTCTTAAAGGAAAAGATCGTGGCTGCGTCGGCGAAACAATTCATCGTGGTGGTGGACCATACCAAACAAGTGCCGGTGCTCGGAGGATCTTTCCCGTTGCCGATCGAGATCGTGCCATTCGGGTGGGGGAGCACCGTGCGAGAAATTGAAGCACTCACCAAAAGCCGAGCCGTGCTTAGAGAGCGCAACGGGACGCCGTTTCAAACCGAAGCCGGTCATCTGATTATCGACGTACATATCGCCCGCATCGATCGGCCTGGAGAGCTGGAAACAGCCCTCAACCTGATCCCCGGCGTCGTGGAAACCGGCCTTTTTGTTGGACGAACGAATATTTTAATTGTCGGTACGCCTGAGGGTGTCCAAGTCTTCCATGCCGCTGGGAGCTGACGGTTCGCGCAATAGGCGAGAAATCCTCACGGGCGTTCTTCAGCACGCCTGTTTTCTACTGACAGCTCCGATCACGTATACACTTGTACCATTCGCATCCGCAGAGGCCGACAGGACCACCGAACTACAAGGGGAAGACATGAGTGTTGATAATGTTCCAG
>CABVRR010000031.1:0-2257 GCA_902500705.1 uncultured Nitrospira sp. | reverse complement strand
CACGGGACACTGAACGAACAGCTTCGCGGTTTTTATCGGAGCACGTATAAGGATGCGACGGGTGCAACACAAACGCTGGCAGCCACGCAGTTCGAAGCCACCGATGCCCGGCGAGCTTTTCCCTGTTGGGATGAGCCTGATTTTAAAGCTGTGTTCGCAACGACCTTGGTCATTGATCCGCAGCTGACCGCCGTCTCGAATACAGCGGTCGTTTCGGAGATGCGAGACAATCAGAAGAAGGTGGTCCGCTTTGCTGACACGATCAACATGTCAACCTATCTCGTGGCTTTCGTGGTCGGTCGTCTGGAAGCGACAGAGCCGGTATGGATCGGCAAGACGCCTCTTCGGTTATGGACGATCCCAGGGAAACAGTCGCTTACGCCTCATGGGCGGGATATTGCCGCGGCGTCCTTGAAGTTCTTCGAAGACTACTACGGTATGCCCTATCCGGGAGACAAGCTCGACCTCCTGGCGATTCCGGACTTTGCGTCAGGGGCCATGGAGAATCTTGGAGCCATCACGTTCCGTGAGACGGCGTTGCTCGTAGATCAACGGACCGGCACCCATGCCGAACTCGAACGGGTGGCCGACGTGGTCGCCCATGAGAACGCCCATATGTGGTTCGGCGATTTAGTGACGATGTCTTGGTGGAATGGGTTGTGGCTCAATGAAGCCTTCGCGACCTTTATGGAGATGCTGGCTGTCGATGCGTGGAGGCCGGAATGGAAACGCTGGGAGAGTTTCAGCGTCGCACGGGCCGCTGCATTTTCGGTTGATGGACTGGCGAGTACCAGGCCGATCGAATATCCGGTTCGTGCCCCTAAGGATGCCGATGCCATGTTCGACATCTTGACCTATGAAAAAGGGGCGTCCGTCCTTCGGATGTTAGAGCAATATATCGGCCCCACCGTCTTTCGTGACGGCGTGCGGCAATACCTTCGAGCTCATGCCTATGGGAATGCCGATACGAAAGATCTCTGGACCGCGCTTGGAACGGTCGCCCGTCAACCGGTTCCCGAACTCATGGATGGTTGGATCTTTCAACCGGGATTTCCATTGGTGACGGCCGACGTGCAGGGAACCCATCTTCGGCTCTCGCAACAACGGTTCACGTATCTTCAGCAGCCGGCAGGTGCTGATCAACTGTGGCATATCCCGATCCAGATCAGATTATTTCTCGGCGACCGCACGGAACATCGTCGCGTGATGTTGACCGAACAGGAGACGCGGATTGAGTTGCCTACAGGGGTGACGGCTCTCCTGGTCAACGAAGAGGGGGCCGGATTCTATCGGGTCCGCTATCACGCACCGCTGGTCCAACAACTCCTCGATCAGGGCTTGGATCGTTTGGCAGCGATTGAACGATTCAATCTCATCAGTGATGCCTGGGCCACGACGATGGCCGGTTCAATGCCGCTCACCGAGTACCTCCAACTCACCGCGCATTTGAAAGCAGAGCGAGACAAGAACGTCTGGGCGGTAATGCTTGAGTCGTTTTCATTTTTAAACAGGATTATCACGCCGGAAGATCGACCGACATTGGAAGCCTTTGTGCGCGACCGAGTGCGGCCGGCTGTGAAAGAGCTGGGGTGGGAGCACCGATCTGGAGAGTCTGATCTTATTCGGCAATTGCGCGGGGACTTGATCGGCGCACTTGGGAGACTCGGCAACGATGCAATCACACAGCAAGAAGCTGCGGATCGGTATCATCGATACCGGAAGGATCCGACAACCGTCGATCCGAATGTCGTACCTGCGCTTGTTGCAATCCTGGCCCATACCGGAAACGAAGCGCGCTATGACGACTTCTTAGAGCGGTACCGTACAGCCTCCACTCCTCAAGAAGAACGCCGATACCTCTTTGCCTTGACCGTCTTCCAGCCGGAGGAATTGCTCAAGCGGACGCTGGCCCGCACGATCAACGGTGAAATTCGTACACAAGATGCTCCCTTCATCGTCGGAGCCCTCATGACAAACGTCTATGGACGTGTACAGGCTTGGGAGTTTGTGAAAGCCAACTGGGATCAGATGGACCGGCTGTTCCCGAAACAAGGCCTCAGGCGCATGTGCGGAGGCATCGTCGGTCTGGCGACCTCGGAGCTTGAACAAGATGTGCGTCAGTTCTTCATCGACCGTACGATCGATCTGGGTGGAAAAACACTGGAGCAGTATTTGGAACAACTCCGCATTGCCGTCTCGTTTCGTGAACGGGAAGGAAGCAGAATCCGTACCGCACTCGCCAGTGCAAGACAGGCAT
>CABVRR010000030.1:12468-34138 GCA_902500705.1 uncultured Nitrospira sp. | reverse complement strand
GGCCGACCCGCGGCTTATGAGTCCGCTGCTCTGCCAACTGAGCTACACCGCCACACAGAAGAATGCCGATGATAGCCGAAGACTGTGGCCGGTGTCTACCGAGTGAATCGTGAACTGCGACGTGATGGATGAAGCTGTGCAAAACCTGATATGGTTCTGCGCCTGGGATTCACAGGAGGCGGGATGTCGATCGGGGATAATCGAGCGGTGGTCATCACCGGGGCTTCTACTGGAATTGGAGCGGCCTGTGCGCTGCATCTTGATCGATTGGGGTTTGCCGTGTTTGCCGGAGTGCGACGGTCGGAAGACGGGGTAGCTCTTCAACAGGCGAGCTCCGATCGGCTGGTCCCGGTGGAGCTCGACGTGACGGACCTCGCAACCATTCAGAAATCTCAGGCCATCGTGTCTGACGCCACGAAAGATCGCGGACTATTTGGACTCATTAACAATGCCGGCATTGCGGTGGTGGGGCCGCTAGAGGCCGTGCCGATCTCCGATCTTCGCCAGCAGCTCGAGGTCAATGTCATCGGACAGGTGGCGGTCACACAGGCGTTTCTTCCGTTAGTTCGGCAGGCACGGGGACGAATCGTCAATATGGGATCTATCGCAGGACTCTCCACGATGCCGTTGATGGGGCCCTATTCGGCATCGAAATTTGCACTGGAAGCCATTACGGACGCCTTGCGTCTTGAAGTGCAACAGTGGGGAATCCATGTTGCGATTGTCGAACCGGGTGCGATTGCCACGCCCATTTGGAACAAGTCCACCATCGAGGCGGCCGAGCGAGAGGCGGGCGTCGGGACGGAGCTACGAACTCTCTATAAACCCGTGATCGCTGCTGTAAGGAAGGTCGTCGGAGAAGCCTCGAAGCGAGCGATTTCGACGGATGCGGTCGCAAAAGCAGTGGAAGATGCCCTGACGGCACCGTCGCCCAGGACGAGATATTTGGTGGGGACGGACGCGAAGCTCCGTGCGCTGATGGTGCGGCTGCTTCCCGATCGGGTCTCCGACAAGCTGTTGACGTGGATCCTCAAGCTTCCTCATTGACCGGCTGCGGTTGAGCTGACCCTTCCGATGCCAAGGTCCTGTTTTGAAATATCGAACGAGAAACGAAGCTGGAGCGCGAGATATTTTTGGACCAGCCCTGGACGATCCAACGGCTGATCTTGTTCATGATAGACGGCGAGTTCCATATTCCGCCACCGTGCAGCCAGTCCGATGATCCAATCTAATTCCGTCGGCGCGGCTTGGTTGTCGGCACCTCGATCCGTAAACAAGTTGATGTCTCCGTAGAGCACAAGTTTGTTCTTATAGAGATCCACGTCTGCGTGAGCGACATACCGAAAGAGGGCTCGTCCGGTGTTGTCGGGTCGTGCGAAGTAGTTCTTGTTATGAAACAGCCAGCCGGCTCCGGCGTAGACGGTCACATTTTGATTGGGGAAACGGCGTTGCCATCCGGGGAGATCCTGGACCGCCTGGAATTTGGCGGTGACGAGTCCGTCGGCATATTCCTGCGTAATGCCTTTCCGGTCGATCGGGATATCACGTTCGTATTGTAGGCGCCAGTTGACGTGACCAAGTACACCAGTCAAGGCATACGTGCCGTCCCATTCGCTCAATTCAATCCATCCAGTCGTGCGATCGGAGAAAAAATTCTGATCGGTGTAAAACGTGAGGTACTGTTTATACAGGTCGGTTTCCAGATGGAGCATGTGGCGCAAGGCGACGAGACCCGTATTGTCTGGTCTGGCAGCAAAGGCGGGGTTGGAGGCGAATACACTGGTGAGGAAATACCCGGCAAATAGGGATTCCTCCGTCTCTCGATCGTTCATGTCCTCCATGGAAGGAAGCGGGCGCCCGTACTTTTCCAACGCCTGCACATGGCCTGGCTCAATAAGAAGAAAGAAAAACAAGATGCCGAAGAAAGCAAATGCTGTGCGACGGATGGAATTTATGACCATGGGAATCGCATGACGGTCCATTTCCGATCATGGATGAACAGGCAAGTGAGAGCGATCACTGCTGAAGACACAGCTCGAAAATCTCTTCGCAATCGTTGGATGCGTCGAACGTCGAGGGAACAAAACGATAATGAACATCGACCACGCGGTTGTCGATCAGCACGACTGTGGCCCAACAACCATGACGAATGGTCGCGAAACTACCTTTCCCGACCGGGCGAGATTCCTCAAGAATTGGCGCTTCACGGTAGTACGTGAGAGACGTCATTTCTCGTTCCGTCATTTCTTTTTTAGGGAGGCCTGCACAGGCAAGAACCACCGACTTTGATTGTCCCATCATGCGCTGTTGGTTGGGGTACTCGGCCACATGTGCTGGTCTGTTGCAGCTCACCACCAGCAGTGCTGCGACAGATCCCAGCGTGAGTGCGAGGAGATGATGTCGCATCATGAAGGTCATTGTTCACTGTAGGCGGAGGACAAGCAATTGCCTTCACACAATATCGTTCGATAAAAAGGTCTAACGAGGCAGGGAGCGATCAGCCGACAAAGTCCGGGTTCAGACGAGTCAGCGGTTTGACGGAAAGAGCCTTGATTTCATTGTAGACGATCGTCCGGCCGACTTGTCGGAGGCGGCTGAAGACTCCCTCGACGATCACTTGGTCACCTTCATGGACCTCCAATTGTCCGAGGCTCACCACTTTGAGCGTGCCGGCTGGGTCTTGCAGCAAAAAACCATAAGCAGGCTGACCTTGACGATTGGTCGCCAGCTGGACGTTCATCACTTTTCCTGTGACGACGACATCTTGGTGATCGTACAGCTCAGGATGGGTCAGGAGTTCTGCAATTTCGATTAAGCCGGCAGCTTCAGCTAACGAGGCAAAGCCATGGAAAGCCGCTGGTAGCGGAGCGATAGGGAAGAGGAGCAGAAACAAGACGGTCAGCCGCATGAAAAAAGTTCGTTGAATGGCAGGTCGTGCTCTCATCGGTACTGAACAATTATATCGAACGGTCGGCAATTGGCAACCATGACAAATTACCATTTGTCTGAGCCCCGTCCACCGGTGTCCTCTCCGATGAAGTTGTGAAGAATATGCCGCTGTAGATCCGTTAATTCGGATGGACTGGCCTCGTGTGGAGTGGTGGACGACTCAGGATCGATTGAAGGCGGCGCCGTGCGTGCGAGGAGCTCTTCATCCAGCGCGTTGTCGCTGACGTCCTGGTCCTTCTGTATGGAGACCAGCCGCTGGAGTCCGAACAAGGTCCTGGTCGTTTCGCTGTGCATGGCGTTGGAACTGGCGCCATATACGAGCGAATTCCAAAATTTCGTTTCGATGGCTTCCGGTATCCGAATCATGGCATAGGCTGCCAGCTTTTCGAGTAATGCCGATTCCGTCCGTTCGAGCCCATCGTATGTGGCGATCGATCGCTCGATGGGGGTACGGGCGAGAACCTGCATAGTTTCTTGCCAGAGATCAAGGGAGAGGCTCGTACTTGAGCTTGTCGCAGTTCCGTGGCATTTAGCTTGGAGGATCGTGAGATATTGTGACAAGAATTTCACCTTGCGGGCGGCCAACGTGCCGGCTGGAATTCCCCAGATGTGGCCGATTTCATGATCAGCCAAGGTGGTACGGTCCGACGTAAGTTGCTCACGCTGCGCCAGATCCAGACGTTTCTTGAATCGTTCAGCAAAGCGACGCTGCGTCTGCATTTCTATGACTAGCCGATGCTTCTGATAGTCTTCCGCAGAGATCTCACGTTTTTCCCAGCCTTCCTCCAGTAACCGCAACGTCGTTGATGGGACAGCCGAACGAGCCTCTGCTGAAAACCTGGTGATGCTTTCTGCAGAGAGTCCGCGCGCGGTCAGCAGAGCGGCAGCTCTGGTTGCCAACGCACCCGCCACATGAGCCTGATGGGTCAGCGCGACACACTGCAGCCACGTTCGTTCTCGGCGCAGTCGGGTGCGCCGTCGGTATTCGTCCCGACGATCGATCATCGCCGTAATTGATTCCTGCGTCATCGTCGTGACCGGTTTCTTGCCGGATACGCATCGAGGGTCCGGTCGATCCGATACCATGAAGAGGATTTCTTCGTGCGTCACGTCCAGATACTGGATCAGCAGGAGCCGGAGAATGATGCGGCCTTGGATCGATAGGCCTGCGATCACTCCCTCGATCATACCGGTTGTCAGTGACGGTGTTGCGAGTGCTGTCGTCATAGATTCTCGTCAGCTATTTGGAGAATAACGGTGTGTATGAACTGTTGACTCATCAGTCTGTATCGTATCTGATCGTTTCCCGGCATCGCGTTATGCGTTTCCGGCCTGTTGCTGATGCTGCTCAAGCTGAAGCGCCACATATTCTCGAACGTCTTGGATCGTGCCGCTTACGAACATGTCTCGGGGGATTTCTACCCGTACAAGCTGGGATACATCGATGCCGCGATCTTGCGCATAGAGTTCATCAATGTACAGGCTTACCGAGCCGTCAGGAAAACGTAGGGCGTAGAGTGCGGTGGTGTCAGCCATGGAGATTCAGCCGAATGAATAAGGTAGAGGTAACACAGGTTTCCTTAGCCTGTCAAAGCCGCAGAAATGTACGAGGGTGTGGTCATGGTAAAAAAATGACGGGCCTTCGGTCAACATGACCAAAGGCCCGTCATACTCAGTCTGATGTGGAGTCTAGCCGCCGAGCGTGTCGAGGGTTTCTTTAAGGCTTCGACGGATGCAAGTGAAAATCGGAGTATCCCGAAGGGTGTATCGCGATCCTTCCGTTTCCCGCAGCGCCATCACCAAGTCCAGAAAGTCCTCGGGCTTGTCGCTCTCAAACGCGACGACCCATTCCTGATCGTCCAAGCCGAACGAATACGTTGTATTCAGCTTCACGGAGGGAAACCGATGTCCGACTTCAATATGCTCGTCCATCATTCCCTGACGCGCCGCCTTTGTCAGCAGAAACCACTCGCGTGTTTTGAGAAACGGATAGACGAAGATGTACTTGCTCTTTCCCGGCACCACCGTCAGGCGCTTCCCTTCCTGCCCTGCGTGGGAGTGGTGGTCGACATAGACGGATCGTTTGGTAATGGCCAGGTACGAATAGGGGGTTGTGAGGTACTGACCCAAACCTGAAGCGAGCATCTTGGTGCTCATATCCTGGAACAGGTCAAGGTCGTAGCTGATACGCCACAGCATGAAGTCGCAGTCCCCTCGAATCCCGACGGTGGAATAGGGAACCACCAACACCTTGCCGTTGTAGTCCTCCACCGCTCGGATGAACTCTTGTTTTCCCTGGGTGCGCACGTCTTCCGGCAGGCGCCGCCAGGCCGGATCCACTTTATAAAACGCAAAGTTGACGTACTGGCGCCGAGGCGTCGCCGGGGCAGTAGGAGTAGCAGGAGGAGTATCCGGGGTCGACATTCAAAGCTCCTTTAGTAGATTACAAGCGAAACATTTTCTCTAGTTTTTCTTCGTTTAGCATTTCCCATTCCATCTTGTCAACGGGAGGGGGAGATCGAAGAGTGCTCATTGACAGGCCCCGAGGGTTCTGTTACTCGCAGTCCTAATGAAGAAGTCTCCTGTATGCGGGGTTGCGTGGATCGCGATAGCCTGGACGTGTGGTCTCTTGTGTCCAGCAGTCGCCGTTGCGATTGAGGTGCACCCGACATCGGCGCACGTCCGGTCGGCGCTCGATCGAGGGAAGGCGGCAGCGGCTCGTCGTGACGCTCCTGAAATATTCTATACTCGATTCGGCAGCAGTGAGGACCTGCATGCCGGTGGTTATTTGGTCACGAAGCTTGAAGGGGTCTCGGTCATGGCCGCGCATATGGCGTTACGTGGCCTGGAATCGAGCGCGGCAGATATCGCCCATGTACTGGAGGCTCCGATGATGTTGATCAGCACCGTGATGTTCGGGGACAGTCCATCCTTTGCCGTTGACAGTTATCTGGTGTTGGATCAAAGGGGAAAGATCATCAAGCCGATCACGGTGCGTGCCGACGGGCAAGCCGATCGAAGTTCGGCGTGGCCGGCGTCGCCTCAATTCAAAGCCAGAGTCATGGCGTTATTCAACTATGCCGACTTTGATCCGAATGCGCAGACGACGATCATGCTCTTCCCCGCGAGCGGCGGAGAGGTCAGGTTTTCTGTCGACTTTGCGCAGATTCAATAGTGGCTTATGCCAAAACGTACATCATCACACCGTACAGGCCTCGCTGAGACCATTGCGATCGGTTCCGAGTTGCTCGTGGGAGGACGATCCGACAGCAACTCACTGTATATCACCGAGGCCTTGGCCGCGATCGGCATCGAGGTCAGATTCAAGACGATCGTGGGAGACGACAAGGTGGACATCGCGGATGTGTTGAAGACGGCGTGTCGTCGAGCAGGAGTCGTCATTATGACCGGAGGGTTAGGTCCCACGGTCGACGATTGCACCAGAGAGGTGATCGCGGCGGTGACCGGGGCCCGACTTGCGCGTCGCAAGGAAGCATTCGACGGTATGCGCGTGCGATTAGCCCAATGGGGGCGTATTCCGAATAAGGGGCAGTTACGACAAGCCTTGATTCCGTCACGGGCGACGGTCGTGCCGAATCCTGTCGGATCCGCACCGGGCTTCTCGCTGATCTGGCGAAAGACACACATCATCGTGTTGCCCGGCGTGCCGAGCGAAATGAAGGCGATGATGGAGCACACAGTCAGTCCATTCTTAGCGGCGCAACTGAGTCGGTCAACCCATACGAGACGGCAACCTCTTACAAGACTGGTGTTTCATACCTGGGGATTGCCCGAGGCTGAGGTTGATGCAAGACTGACGGGATTGATTTCCGCACGCATGCCGGTGGCATTGGGGCTTTTGGCCTCGCCGACCGGAGTGCTGGTGTCGCTGACGACCGATGCTCGTGAGATGATCAGCGAAGCGGCACTTGCCTCATTGGCAGTGGAAGTCCGTGCCAGATTGCAGGATTGGATGTATGCCGAGGGGCAGGACACGATGGAAGAGGTCGTCGGTCGATTGTTGCGCCACCAGGGACGGACGGTTGCCGTTGCCGAATCCTGCACGGGCGGGCTCATCGGCCATCGCCTGACGCAGGTGCCGGGCTCATCGGCCTATGTGGATCGAGGCGCAATCTGTTATAGCAATCAGGCTAAGACTGATATGCTCGGGGTGCCGGCAGCTCTTATCGAGCAGCATGGCGCCGTCAGTCGAGAAGTAGCCGTGGCCATGGCTAGGGGGATGCGTGAACGAGCCGGGGTGTCGGTGGCGCTCAGCGTGACGGGTATCGCCGGTCCCGGCGGTGCGACGGACACCAAGCCGGTCGGTTTGGTGTATATCGGGATCGACGGCGAGAACGGTGATCTTATGGCAAAGGAATATCAATTTCATGGTGATCGATCCGTCATTAAGCAGCGTTCCTCGCAAGCCGCGCTTGATCTGCTTCGTCGATGGTTGATCGAAAGAGGTGAGGCATGATCAGAGCCTTTCTTGCCGTAGAGAGTTGTGACGAGGTGCGAAGCGCGCTCTCCCGCCTACAGGACGATCTCAAACAGCAACTCGCGAGCCATCTTTCAAAAGAGATCCGTCTCACGTGGGGGCAGCTGAATTCGTTTCATCTCACACTCAGATTTCTCGGAAACATGGACGAGCAATGGATCGATCCCATGCGCGAGGCCCTCATGCGGGTCAGACAATCGCACCCGACGATCACGATACCCCTGAATCGGCTGCATGCATTTCCCTCGCTTGAACGACCGCGCGTACTCTGGGTGGGACCATCTGAAGAGTGGCTTCAGAGTTCCGCTGCGAAGCAGTTGCGTGCGTTCCATCGAGAGGTGGAGGCCTGCTGTCGGTCCTTCGACCTTGAGCCAGACGACAAGCCGTTCATGCCGCATCTGACAGTGGCACGCATCAAAGGAGGCGACCGACAGGTGGGACAGCTACTGGCCCAGAGCAGGGTCTGTGATCAGTCGTTCGCGCTCGGTACAATTACGGTCGGACCTGTCGTGCTGATGAAAAGCCGGCTTCGTCCGACAGGACCCGTGTACACAAAGTTGTGGGAAGTCGGCGAGGGGAAGCAGAGCTAACAACAACAGCGTATCATCCCGCATTGCCAAGATGAACATTGAACGCTTTCCCACCTAGCGGGTCACGGTTCAAGGAGTGGAATCAGCGCTGCGTGGTCCTGCTGACGGGCCAAGTCCACCGGACGTTCTCCTGCTGACATTCTGGCCTGCCTGTCTGCTCCGCGCTCAAGCAAGAGGGTGACGATGTCGTAGTCGCCTCGATAGGCTGCAATATGGAGCAGTGTGACGTCTCCGATCGGAGCCCGTGCATTGACATCCGCTCCTTGTTCCAGCAGAAGAACGATGACCTCACGGCGTCCCGCTTGGGCTGCGATGAAGATCGGTGTCATGCCGTCCGGTCTCGCGGAGTGTATCGTGGCGCCGTGTTTCAAGAGAACCGCTGCCACGGCTCGATGCCCGTTCTTTGCCGCCAAGAAGAGCGGCGTCTCCCCACGCCCGTTCGCTGTCTGTGCATCGACGCCTTGCGCGAGCAGTGTTTCCACTCTGAGGAGGTTACCATCCCCTGCGGCTGTCAGGAGTTTCTCCTCCGCTGGTCGTAGGCATGCAGACAGCGACAGCAGGGCGCAGACCATCCAGAGCATCTTCCATCGCGAAGACATGTCAATTTCCTCTGCGTGAGATCACGATCAGCTGAACCAGAGACATGAGATCGTTGTCTGTAGCCAAGATGAGATCGGAGTCAGCCGAGACCTAGTGTGCAGTCAGCGCGGGATAGTCGCTATAGCCGTCCGGTCCGCCTCCATACAGCCGCTGGTAATTGACATCGTTCAACGGGGCCTGTTTCACAAAGCGTTCGGCCAGATCGGGATTGGCAATATAGGGCCGACCGTAGACAATGGCATCCGCTGCTCCACTGGCTACGGTTGATTCGCCAGTCGCGTGGGTATAGCTGCCGTTGCTCATCAGGACGCCTCGGAAATGTCGGCGGGCGACTGCCAGGATGGCTTGTTCCTCGGGCAACGCGTGATCGCTGTGTCGGATTTCCAGGAAGGCGATGTTCCGTCGGCTTAATTCCTGCGCCACAGCAGTCACCAGCGCGTCAGGTTGGCTGTCGACCATATCATTAAATGGGACCAGCGGCGAGATCCGCACGGCAACGCGCCCGGCACCCCATACGCTGATGGCGGCATCGGTCACCTCCAACAGAAAGCGAGTCCGATTGGGAATCGAGCCACCATAGGCATCCGTACGCGCGTTGACACCGTCGCGTAGGAAGTTGTCGATCAAATAGCCGTGGGCGCCGTGGATTTGCACGCCGTCGAAGCCGGCCTGTTGGGCATTTTTCGCGGCAAGTCGAAATTTCTCCACATACTGAGGGATTTCCTCGGTGCGGAGGGCGCGCGGGATTTCGTACGGCACAGAGCCGCTCGGTGTCTTGGTGACATCATTGCGAATCACCACGGCACTGCTGGATACCGGCTGTTCGCCCTCGTTTAGGGCAGAATGTGCGGCACGACCTGGATGCCAGATCTGCATGAAGATACGTCCGCCTTTGGCATGGACCGCGTCCGTGACTCGCTTCCAGCCGGCGACGTGCGCGGGACTATAGATACCCCCTTCACCCATGAAGGCGCAGGCATGGGCATCGACCATCGTGCATTCCGTCATCATCAGCCCGCTGGAAGCCCGTTGCGCGTAATAGGCGACCATCATCTCGTTGGGAATGTGAGTGACACCGGCTCGTGCCCGAGTCAGGGGAGCCATGATGATGCGGTTGGGCAAGTAGAGGTCTCCAACCTGCAGTGGAGTGAACAACGTGGTCATATCGTCTTCCTTTCAGGAGCAGCGCAATCGTAATCAAGAAACCGTATAAGAGAGATGGTGACGGAGTCAAGGGAACTGCGGGGACTGTCGAGGAAACAATCGAAACCGATCAATTGGTCCCGGCTGTTCGCTACGCCTGGTGGGCCGGCTCACGGAAGAAGTTGGCGGCTTTCAGAAGTGTGCGCATCGACGCGGAGAGTTGAGCCGCCGTGGCAAGGACGACCAGATGCAAGCCGGGACGTGGTGGACATGACGCCGCCGCCGACCGATGCGCTTATCAGTCGGTATGGCTGCTATTAGGTGCTCGAGCGCGATGTGAGGGGAGTGCGCTGAGCATTTGCGTGTGTCCCTGAGATCAGGCTAGGTTTCCCTTGGCCACTTGGGTATAATCCCGAATTCATATCCGTTCATTTTGTGGGGAGATCTGTATGTCTGAAAAAGAGGATAAGAAGCGCGCGCTTGACTTGGCCCTGTCCCAGATCGAGAAGCAGTACGGGAAGGGTGCAATCATGAAGTTGGGGACCGAGGAGAAGGTCGATGTGCCGGCGATTTCAACCGGTTCGCTGAGTCTCGATATCGCCCTCGGGGTCGGTGGACTTCCGCGCGGACGCGTGATCGAGATTTTCGGTCCGGAAGCTTCAGGAAAGACCACCATGACGCTGCATTGCATTGCTGAGGTGCAGAAGACGGGTGGAGTTGCCGCCTTTATCGATGCCGAACATGCATTGGATTTGACGTACGGTAAAAAACTTGGCGTGCAGGCCGACGATCTGCTGGTCTCGCAGCCCGACACCGGCGAGCAGGCGTTGGAAATTGCCGAAACCTTGGTCCGAAGCGGCGCCATCGACCTGATCGTGGTGGATTCCGTCGCCGCGTTGACGCCGCGAGCAGAAATCGAAGGCGAAATGGGCGATTCCCATATGGGTCTTCAGGCACGGCTGATGTCGCAAGCCCTGAGGAAGCTGACAGGCGCCATTGCCAAATCACTGACGACGGTCATCTTTATCAATCAAATTCGTATGAAGCTCGGCGTGATGTTCGGAAATCCTGAGACGACTACCGGGGGAAACGCTCTCAAATTTTATTCGTCCGTGCGGCTGGATATTCGCCGGATCGAGTCGATTAAAGAGGGGCAAGAAGTCATGGGGAGTCGTGTGCGCGTGAAGGTCGTCAAGAATAAGATGGCTCCGCCGTTCCGACAGGCAGAGTTCGACATCATGTTTGCCGAAGGAATTTCCAAGACGGGTGAATTGGTGGATATGGGCGTCGATAAGAAGGTCATCGACAAATCGGGTGCGTGGTATTCCTACAAGGGCGAGCGCATCGGTCAAGGGCGCGATGCCGCCCGAGAGTTCTTGAAAAATAATTCCGCCGCCGCCCGCGAAGTTGAGATGAAACTACGGGAGCTGGCCGGGACGCCTGTGCGCACTGAGAAGAATGACAAGAAGGTCGAGGCCAAAGAAGAGAAACCCGCTGCCCGTAGCGAAGACAAGAAAGCCCATCGGTAGCCGCACGCAAGTGGTCGGGCGTGCCCGGTACAACCGATCATCGGACGATGCATGGATGCAGCTCGCAACGGGGTTTCTTGCGCGCCGTGATCGGAGCGTGGCTCAAGTCGAGCAATTTCTGCGGTCCAAAGGCGCCGTGTCGCTTCAGGTTACGCGCACGATCCGTCGGTTGTCCGATCTTCAGTATCTGAATGATCATGTCTATGCGCAGCGATGGGTGGAACGGAGGCTGGTCTCTCGGCCGATGGGACCGGTGCGGATCAAAGCGGAGTTGCAAGCCAAGGGCATCGCCGAGACCGTGGCAGATCAGGTGATCGCTGTCATGGTTCGCGAGATCGGCGAGGAACGACTGGCTCGTCGCGCACTGCACGCCAAGCAGCGCCATGGCAGCCGATTGACGTCGGCGCAGTCCGTGCGTCTCCTGCGTCAACGGGGATTCGACGACGAGACGATCGATCGTGTGGTAATGATCAATCGCGTCAGCGATGAAGGATTGGATTCATGACTCATAGCACGCAGGACCTTCGGCAATCATTTATTCGGTATTTTGAGCAGCAGGGCCATCATGCGGTGCCCAGCTCGGCATTGATCCCGCAGGCGGACCCGACCCTGCTCTTCACCAACGCCGGCATGAATCAGTTCAAACGCGTCTTTCTCGGAGAAGAACTCCGTCCCTATACGCGAGCTGTATCCGTGCAAAAGTGCCTGCGAGCGGGCGGGAAACACAACGATCTTGAAAACGTGGGGTACACCAGGCGGCACCACACGTTCTTCGAGATGCTCGGGAACTTTTCGTTCGGCGATTACTTCAAGGACGAAGCCATCCGATTCGGCTGGGAGTTTCTGACGCGCACGGTCGGGCTCCAAAAAGATCGGCTGTGGATCACGATTTTCCGCGAGGACGACGAAGCCGAGACGCTGTGGAAGAAGATTGGTGTTCAGCCGTCACGCATCGTCCGGTGCGACGAAAAAGACAACTTTTGGCAAATGGCGGACACCGGCCCTTGTGGTCCCTGCTCGGAAATCCACTTCGATCAAGGTCCGTCCGTACCAGGCGACGACCGGCCGAACAGCGAGGGCGACCGGGTGATTGAGATCTGGAACCTCGTCTTCATGCAGTATAATCGCGACGCCTCCGGCACACTTCACCCGCTGCCGAGGCCGAGTATCGACACCGGAATGGGGCTTGAGCGTCTGGCTGCCGTCGCCCAAGGGGTCTACAGCAATTACGACAGCGATCTCTTTACTCCATTGCTGGCGGCCATCGCCGGACGAGCCGGCGCCAAGTACGGCACGCATGAGGCTTCGGACCGTTCGATGCGTGTGATTGCGGATCACCTACGCGCCATCACCTTTTTAATGACGGACGGCGTGCTGCCGTCGAATGAAGGACGCGGGTATGTCTTGCGGCGGATTTTGCGTCGTGCGGCTCGCCATGGTCGATTGCTCGGCATTATCGAGCCGTTTCTGTACGAACTCAGCGCTACCGTCGTGGACCAGATGGCCGTCGCCTATTCGGAAGTGCGCGCGGCAGCCGGCACGATCGCCGAGGCGACGAAAGGCGAAGAGGAACGGTTTATCGCCACGCTCGAACAGGGCTTGCCGATTTTGAACGAGATGATCGAGCGGACGAAAGCTGCGACACGAACGGTCTTGGCGGGAGACGAAGTCTTCAAGCTCTATGACACCTATGGCTTTCCGATGGATTTGATCGCCGAGGCCTGCCGCGAACAGGGCCTGACGGTCGACGAATCCGGCTTCAATGCGGCGATCGACGAACAGCGGACACGCGCGCGCAAGACCGGCGGATTCGAGCAGGAGACGGCCAGGCCGGCGGTCTCGGAACTGGCCACGCGCATCGGAGCGACGACGTTCGTCGGCTATGAGCAACTGGAAAGCGACGGTGTCTTGCGGGGAATTCTGAAGGCTGAACAACTGGTGAAGGAAGCGGTGGAAGGAGAGACTGTCGAGCTGGCACTGGATGTCACCCCGTTTTATGCAGAAGGCGGTGGCCAGGTCGGAGATCAAGGAACCCTCGCGGGGCCTGAAGGGGTGGTCGATATCAAGGAGACGACCAGACCGGCGCCGACGGTTATCTTGCACAAGGGTATTGTTCGCAAGGGGCGCATCCGAGAGGGCGAACGCCTGCATCTGACGGTGAATGCGTCCACGCGCCTGGATGCCGCGCGCAATCATACGGCGACGCATCTCGTCCATGCGGCTCTGCGTGATTTGCTCGGGCCGCACGTGAAGCAGTATGGATCGCTGGTCGGACCCAACCGCCTCCGGTTTGATTTTGCCCATTTTCGAGCCCTGTCGTCCCGCGATATCGATGATGTCGAGTCGACGGTGAACGAGGAGATCCGCAAAAACGAGGCAGTGCGCACCGATGTGATGAGCATTCAAGAGGCCGTGGCGAACGGGGCGCTGGCATTTTTCGGCGACAAGTACGGCGAACAGGTACGTGTCGTGAGCGTCGAGTCGTTCAGCAAAGAACTGTGCGGCGGTACCCATTGCCGGCAAACGGGTGACATCGGCCTGTTCCGCATCGTTTCAGAAGGCGGCGTCGCGGCGGGTGTACGTCGGATCGAAGCGCAGACCGGCAGCGGCGCGTATGCTCTGATGAAGAAACTCGAAACCGATGTCCGTGAGCTGTCGGATCTCTTGAAAACAGGGCAGTCCGAGCTGATCGCCAAAACCCGCAAGCTGATGACGCAACTGAAAGACAAGGAGCGGGAGCTGGAAGAGTTGCAATTGAAAATGGCCAGCGGCACCGCGGTTGCCTTCACCGCCAAGACCGTCGCAGGAGTGGCGGTGCACGCGCAGCGGACGGACGGTTTGGATGGGAACGGGATGCGTGCGTTGGCGGATCAGCTCCGAGACAAACTGAAAAGCGGGGTCATCGCATTGGGCGCAGCGACCGGGGACGACAAGGTTTCGCTGTTGGTGGTCGTGACCAAAGATTTGATCGGCAAGCTCAAAGCCGGCGACCTCATCAAAGCCATGGCAGCCGAGGTGGGGGGGACCGGAGGCGGTCGGCCGGAAATGGCTCAGGCCGGAGGGAAGGATCCGGCCAAGCTCGACGCCGCGTTGGAAAAAGTTTTTGGCCTGGTTGAAACCACCCTTCGGCGGTAGAATCATGGCTGGCCGCATTCTCGCGCTCGATTACGGTACAAAGCGGATCGGCGTCGCCCTCAGCGACGAACTCGGCTGGACGGCGCAGCCGCTCGAAACCTTTGAACGGAAGACGCTGGATCGGGATATCGCCCACATCGCCGCACTGGTCGGATCGCACGGCGTGGAGCGGGTCGTGCTGGGGTTGCCGCTTCAGTTGGACGGACGGGAAGGACCCGCCGTTCTGGCGATGCGCGAGTTTACGGAGAAATTGGAAGCGGGCTTGTCCGTGCCGGTTGTCCTGTGGGACGAACGGATGACGACCAAAGCGGCGGAAGAGTTGTTGATCGCCGCTGATGTCAGTCGGAAAAAACGAAAAGGCGTCGTCGATCGTATTGCGGCCGCGATCCTCCTGCGCAGTTACCTTGAAGCGCAGGATCAAGCCGTTGCGCAGTCCCTCGGAGACCGGCCTGCGGAAGAGACACCAGAGGAGTGGGGAAGCCCGTCTCCGGACAATCACATCTATGACGCTGCGTCCGATCCTCATCGTCCTGATCGCCCTCGTCGCGTTCGCCGGCGTAGTCGGATTTCTGATGATTCGGTGGGCTGAAGCGCCTGTCCTGTCTGAGGCCGATCATCCTCCCCTGAAAATCGTGGTGATCCCGGACGGCGCGACGTTTCAACAGGCCGCGACGTTGCTCGAAGGGGAGCAGCTGATCCGGAGCCGTTCGGCGTTTCTGCTTCTTGGAAAATCACAGGAAGCCGACCGCAGGATTCACCCCGGAGAGTATGAGCTCAATGCCGCCATGGCGCCGGCGGAGATTCTTGCCAAGTTGCTTGCCGGACGGGTGGTACTCCATGCCGTCACGATTCCAGAAGGGTATACGATCAATCAAATTGCGGATGTGTTGGACGAACATCGCATCACGAATCGTGCGGAATTTCTTCGGTTAACCTCAGACAAGTCGTTCATCAGCACGCTGGGAATTCCCGTCGGCACGGCGGAGGGGTATTTGTATCCCGATACCTATCGGTTTGCCAGGCCGACGGCTGCGAAGGACGTCATCAAGACCATGGTCGAGCAACTCGGGCATGTCATGACCTACGAGTGGAAGGCACGAGCGAACGATATTCACTTGACGGTGCATGAAGTGTTGACCCTGGCGTCAGTGATCGAAAAAGAAACTGGGGCAGGGGAGGAACGGCCCCATATTTCATCCGTCTTTCACAATCGGTTGAGGCGGAAAATCCCCCTGCAGAGCGATCCGACCGTCATCTACGGGTTGCCGAGTTTCGACGGCAATCTTCACAAAAAAGATCTCTCGCATCCCAGTCCGTACAATACGTACCGCTGGGCCGGTCTGCCGCCCGGACCGATCGCCAATCCCGGGGCACAATCCATCCGTGCCGCCCTGTATCCCGCGCCTTCCGCATACCTCTATTTCGTCTCGAAGAACGATGGAACCCATCAATTTTCCGCGACACTCGTCGAACATAATCGGGCAGTGGAAAAGTATCAGAAACGTCCCTTTCGACGAGGCCATCGTTCGCAGACGCTGATGACACCCGACGGCAGACAGGCCCCCTCTGAAACAGGAGTCTCATAACGAATGTCAGGATGGAATCTTCCCACGCTGATCGATCATACGGTGTTGAGGCCGGATGCGACCAAGGCCGATGTGCTGCGGTTGTGTCAGGAAGCACAAGATACCGGTTTCATCGTCATTTTTGTCCCGCCGTGCTACGTTGATGAGGCTGTGGCGGCGGTGGCCGGCACCGGCATTCGCGTCGGCATTCCCGTCGGGTTTCCGCTGGGAGGACATCGCACAGCGAGCAAGGTGGCCGAAGCCGTCGAGGCCGTGCGGCACGGTGCAACCGTCTTGGACATGGTGTTGAACATCAGTAGGTTGAAATCGGCCGATCATGACTATGTGCGGCGCGACATCGCTGAAGTCGTGGCATCCACCGTGGGCGTCGAGCATAAGGTCATCCTTGAAACTTGTTATCTCACGTATCAGGAGAAACAGACGGCCTGTCAGCTGGTCGTGGAGGCCGGGGCAGACTATGTCAAAACATCGACCGGCTTCGGGCCTGCGGGGGCGACGGTCGACGATGTCCGCTTACTGAAGGACACCGTACAAGGACGAGTGAAAGTGAAAGCGTCAGGGGGCATTCGCGATTGGAAGACGACACGGGCGATGCTGGAAGCCGGCGCCGATCGGATCGGGACCAGTGCGAGTCTCGCAATCATCGACGAGTGGCGGGCGCAGTCACACAACGGATAGCGTCATGCAAGAGCAGCGACAAATTCCTCGCCACCAAGTGGATTGCCCTGTCACATTCGTGGTTGAAGATATTCCGAGAACCGGAACGATATTTAATCTGTCCGAAGGTGGTTGCGCGATTCAGAGTGGTGTGCCGGTGCCCAATTCTGGATATGCCTCTCTCTCCATCACCTTTCCAGAGGAAGTCGAGCCGGTCGTCGTCGATCTGGCTTTGGTTCGGTGGGTCACTCGGACTGAATTTGGGTGTGAATTTCGAATCGTCGGTTCGAAGGCTCGAACGCGGTTGCAGCGGCATCTCTTACGGGATCGTGCAGCATAGCAGCCGTCAATTTCCGGCCGAGATTTCTGTCGATGTGTAGGTCGGTCTCATATACATCTACGTTTGCGTCGGACTATGGCGATGGGGGAGCGTGTGTCCATGATTAATCGTGTCATCCTTCTTGTCATCGATGGGTTCGGGATCGGAGCATTGCCGGACGCGGCTGAGTATGGCGATGCAGACGCAAATACGCTTGTGCATCTGGCCGAGACAGTCGATGGGCTGAGCCTGCCTAATCTCGAGATGCTGGGGCTTGGGCATCTCGCTCCGGTCAAAGGCGTACGGACTATGGCTCAGCCGAACGGTTCCTTTGGGCGTCTGGGGTTCGCATCGCCCGGTAAAGACTCGGTCGTCGGCTATTGGGAAATCAGCGGGGTGATTCAGAACGACGCTCCGAGGGTCTGCCGTTCCGGCATTCCCCTGAAGATCGTCGATACCGTTGAACAGCTCTTGGGCAGAAAGTCGATCGGTCGGGATATCTCGTCGATGGGAGAGATGCTTCGCCGACACAGCATGGAGCATATGGCGACCGGATCGCCTCTGCTCTGGACGGACGGAGGCAATACGTGCTTTGTGGCTATGCATGAATCGCTCATGGCGCCGACGGACTTTCATCAACGGTGTCGCGAGATTCGAAAAACGGTCAAACATGCGGGACTGCTCATTCGTGTCGTCGGGCAGCCGGTCATCGGCGGGCATGACATGCTTCGACCAAAGGTCGGACGGAAAGACTTCGTGGCCGAACCACCAGGTGTCACGATGATGGATGTCTTAAGCCGATCCGGCCAGATCGCGATGGGGGTCGGAAAGATCTATGATCTCTTCAGCGGGCGAGGGTTTACAAAAGCGTTCTCGGTTGCATCAGGAACGGCGGCGCTTGCTGAAGTGATCGGGATGTTAGGTAAAATGCCTCGGGGTCTCATCTGTGCCAGCGTGGATTTCTTGTCTGAAGATGCCGCACAGTCGGCAACTACCCTACAGGAGATTGATCGGCGCTTACCGGAGTTGTTCGAACGATTGCGTCTCGGCGATATGGTCATCGTGACGGGTGACCATGGGAGAGACTGCTCACTCCCTGAGCGAACGACCACGCGAGAGTATGTTCCGGTCTTTGCGACCGGGCCCAAGCTGGCCCAAGGCGTCGATTTAGGAAGTCGGACAACCGCCGCAGATGTGGGGCAGACGATCGTCGAGGCGTTACACGCCGAACGATTACCGATTGGTGAGAGCTTCTTAGATGCGCTCAGGCCTGGGTGACGAAAGATCGCCACACATTGTATGAAGGATGTGTGGCACTCGCACGGAGAGTAGACGTAGTCACGAATACCTGTACACGAGTGATGGAGTAAGCCGCCATGTCGTACGAAAGCAAATTGCATGAATTGAGGCTCACGCTGCCGGACCCTCCGAAGCCTGTGGCGAACTACGTGCCGGTGGTCAGAGTCGGCAATCTCTTGTTTCTTTCCGGAGTATTACCGTCGCGCGACGGTCAACTGATCATGACCGGCAAGCTCGGACAAGATCTTTCCATCGAACAGGGGGTGGAAGCTGCACGAGTGGCGGTGTTGAATGGAGTAAGCATCATTCGGAGCGTCGCCGGATCGTTGGATCACGTGAAGCAAATCGTTAAAATGGTCGGCCATATTGCGTCTGCGCCGGGGTTTACGGATCAGCCACAGGTCCTCAACGGCGCATCGGATCTTTTGGTCGAGCTGTTCGGCGATGCCGGCCGACATGCGCGTGTCGCCGTCGGTGCTGCGGAGCTTCCCCGCCACGCGCCGGTGGAAATAGAATTGATCGTGGAACTCGCCAAGTAGACCTTCAGATATCCTTCTTCGGAACGTGACGAGGACTTCCAGTCAGCCTGCTGTCGCAGCCTCTCTTTGAATGAGCACGTGGCTTCTCAGTTGATAACGATAGCTAGGTATGCTAATGGGAGCGTGTTTTTATGGCGCATCATGTCGGTGGTGGGAACATGAGTGGTGCGGTTACAGGGGGATGGAGTTCTCGCTCGCTGTGAAAAACGTATGGAATGTTTCAACTGAAATGTGACCTGAACGGAGGTTGAACATGAATCTAGTCCCTCTCATCGGTGGTCTGGTCCTATTGTTGGCCACGAATGCTGCGGCTGCTGAGCAGGAGCAACAGGCGATGGTCAGTGGGTATGATGTGCGGGAGTCGCGCATTCTGAAAGGCGCCATCCAGAAGCGTACGCCCAACGTTGAGGATTTGCAGGCCTGTGCCACGGCATGCACGGCCCACGCCGGATGCAATTCGTTCACGTACATTCCAAGCCAGAAGATCTGCGAATTTAAGGCCGAGTCGGCGTTTAACCCAGACACCTATTCAGGATATATCAGCGGCATTGCGGTGGGCGCATCCTCCACGGTTGTGTTTACCAATACCAGCGGGTCCACTGTGACGATGTACTTTGTCGATGCACAGGGGAAGGAAGATCCCGACCCGTACACACAGATTGCCAACGACGCACAGTACACGCAGCCCGGTACGAAGGTCGGACAGTCTTGGCGGTTTAAGATCGGTACGACACTGGTTGCGGAATACAAGGTGCTTCCGTATAGACAGCAGGCATTTTCCATTCCGTTTGCGGCGGTTGCGCCAGGGTACGACGTTAAGACATCGCGTATTCTGAAAGGCGCCATCCAGCAGCGCACGCCGAACGTGGAGGATCTGCAGGCCTGTGCCGCCGCGTGCACGGCCCACACCGGGTGCAATTCGTTCACCTACATTCCAAGTGCGAAAGTCTGTGAGTTTAAAGCCGACGCGGCATTTGAGTCGGGTGACTATCGAGGGTACATCAGCGGGGTTGCGGTCGACCTCGAGTATCGTCGGTGGTTGGCGAAAGACCAACCTCGATATGTGCAGAAATATCCGCCGCTTTCCGTTGATAGGTTTACCGCAATGAATATAACCCCGTTGGACGTCGAGCAAGTCACCGCCAACGGCTACCATGTCTTTCGCCTGAATCCTCTCAAATTAGCACAGAGAGGCACGATAGGCGCCGCACCGATTTTCGAAAGCCTGCCGGCGACTTCTACCGAATATCATCTGGATGCCGGTGTGTTCACGCCCAATACATTCGTGTTGACCCCGCTCAATGATACTGCGGGCAAAGAATCGACCGATACGTTTTTTTCACAATCGGAACGCACTGACAAGTTCAGTCTCAATGTCAGTTTGGAAGTTGGAAAGCCTACACCAAAGGGGGAACCCGAAGGACCAAAAGTAGGCGGCAAGTATAGCCAGGAGGAGTCCAACACGTCGTCCTCCGCGATGGAACGAACGGTCATGATGGCAACACGTTGGGGGGCGAAGTTCACCCTGACCGCTCTCAAAGAGCGAATGAAACTGAGCGAGCCTTTCAAAGCCAACGTCCGTGCGCTCCGCAATGGTGACTACAGGGCCTACGTAAAGTTCTTTGAAAGCTTTGGGACGCACTACGCGTTGCGTGCCATGCTTGGGGGGATAGCGTTCTACGAGAAGTCCTATTCGGTCGATGAAATCGGCAAAGCCATCAGCCGCACGACATCTGCTTCCGTCTATGGAACTGTGCCGGTCAAAGCCGTCGAGATTTCGACTGAGGTGGGATTCACTCAGTCTAAGGAACACTCTAGCAAGGAAAAGAAGTCTTTGGCGGAAGGCTATCACTGGGCGGCCGGCGGGTCCACGGGTGCAGGCTACGAAAGCTGGTCCCTGGGTGACATGACCAAGGACTACGAGGCGATCAAGGTGGATCTCCGGGAGATCTGGGAACTGATCTGGCCGGAAAAAATGGGTGACACCGATGCGGCTTCATCCGACAATACCCGGGCGATCCAACAGACTATGAAAACCATGCTCGCACGGTATATGGACGAGGAGCAGCGATCGATCTCAGAGTCTCCTTCCTATCGTCCGCGTGTGTTCTCAGTCCGCATCGACAGTATTAAACTCACGGAGGACCTGGATGATGGGTACAACGGGCCGGATTTCTGGGGCTATGTCTCCTTGTATGCAGCCAGGAGGAACCCGAGTATGCCGCCCAAGGGCCACCCCTTGCTCGGCATGATCATGAACAATTTTGGGACGCCGTTCTACTTTGTTGACCATGCCTCCCCCGGTTGTATCCGATCGGTTTCGATTCTGCCAAGCTTGCCGGCAGACTCTGTACTCAACCAAAACGCGATATATGGCTGTGACCGTTGGAAGAATTTTGGTACAGATTTGGCCGACACGATGGCTACGGTCCCCACAAAATCCATTACGTCTGACTTTTCGGATGTCGATAAGAATCCACTCTTTGTCAGTATCGCCCCTACGGTAGTGAAGGTTGCCGGTCCCCAAGGGAACGCCCAGTACAAGACCTCGTACGATCTGTCTCAATACCGGCTTTTTCCTGTCGGCTACTTACGCGACGATGATGATGGGGGTGAGAATGCTGATGATATCGCACAGTTGCTCGGTGCGGATCAGTTCACGTTGCAAGAGGTTGTGGACGCCGGCGGAAGCAAAACCGGCAAGGTCAGCTCAGGAAGTGTACCCGGCCTGGGCACGGTGGAGGTGACCTATACGGTCAAGGAAATCAACTTTACCGTGCAAGTGGATAAACTTGATCTCCCAGCGTGGCCTCCCATGTAAATGGA
>CABVRR010000030.1:11135-12368 GCA_902500705.1 uncultured Nitrospira sp. | reverse complement strand
CGAATTTAAGGCGGACGTGGAGCACATACAGGAGATCATGCAGACGCCTGCCTTGGCGGCTCAAGGGTTACGGACTCTTGCGGGTCGAGTGACTGCGTTGATGGCGGCGGATACGACACTGACTAGCGATTTGGCGCTTGAACGGGCGTTGACGGAGGTTGAGACTCGGCACTCGTTTTCAACGGCGCGCATCGTGCCCTCTGGAATTCTACCAACAGAGGTCTTCCTCAAGTTTCCTGCGGAAGGGTTCGTCCTCAGTGACGTGGGTGCGACTCCGGAGCACGGTGAATTCGCGCACCGTTTACAGTGGGCGATGATTATGGCCGATTATGAGAAGGATTTTTCGGAGAAAGCTGGCAAGTGGAACTTCACCCCGATCGAGTTATACATTAAGATTTTTGAGCGTGACCAAACAGTTGCTCGTGACAAGGGGGACGAGGCCGTGAGTCTCTTCGCGCATTTGTTTGACCAAGCCAGAGAAGGGTTTCGAGCGCAAGGCGAGGAAGAACGTGTCCCGTTGAGACCGGACGGGTATCGTCATCCTGAGCGCTTAACGAAGGACTTGAGAAGTTTCGCTGAAAAGTATGATGGGACGTTGTCTAAGCCTGAATTATTCGGTCTTGCTGATGCAGTGAGGAAGCGTTTTGAGAAATGGAATGCGGCGCGTGAAACTGCCGCATCAACCAGGATGTCGATGAATAGAGTGTACGAGGAGCACTTCAAACAGGAAGGCTATCAGGTGTTTGAGGATAGTGGTACGTCAAGGCGAGCATGGGAAGTGTTGGTGCACAAGGACGACGTTGAACAGGTGCAGAGGGAACTTCAAGACCGAAACACCAAAGCGCGAAGAATAGATCGATCAAGAAACAGGTGGGGCCGAGGAGCGGATATTAATAAGGTTGATACTCGCAACGCGGAGTTTAAAGATGCAAAACCACCCAGGCCTAAGCGGATCACGGAAGAAGGTGCCGAGAGCAAGGGGTTCCGTGATGCTCATGCTGACGATGAGAGCCCACCTCGGTCTCAGCCGACTACACACGTCGGTGCTGAGTCTCAGCCTCCCAGGCCTCAACAGATCACAGAGGAAGGTGCTGAGCGAGAAGGGTTTCGTGACGCTGATACTGAAGCTCAGCTGCACCAGCATCAACAGACTACGGAAGCCGGGGCTGGACGCCAGGACGTCCGTGACGCCTCAAAGAAGTCAGAGCACAGGACACCGAGCTCTTCCCGTAG
>CABVRR010000030.1:0-11035 GCA_902500705.1 uncultured Nitrospira sp. | reverse complement strand
GTCATCCATGAACTCGTGCCGGATTTGGTTCTGGCAAAACCTGTGACGAATTCCAATGGGCTCCCCATTGTCGCGGCAGGAACGGTACTCGATACCGCCATGATCGAACGGCTTCAGCGGATGGAGTTGCCTTCGGTGTACGTGGAGGGCGATGCCCAAGACGCCGGAGGAAAAACCCTGGCGGAACTGGAAGCCGAGCTTGATCACCGATTTCGGTATGTTGTGCACGATCCCATTCAGCAGTTGATCCTCCGGGCGCTCCACGCGCACGTACAGGCCACGCATGGCATGGCACCTGAGACCAATGGGCATCAGACGACGTGACGACATTTAACCCGACAGACCTGCGCAATCGGATTGAGAAGCTCGGCGACCTTCCCACGCTTCCCCATGTCGTACAGCGGTTGGCCGCCATGATCGGCCGTCCGACCGTCTCGACGGAAGAGATCGGTTCAATCATTGAAAAGGATCAGGTCCTGGCAGCCAAAGTCCTCAGGCTCGCCAACTCACCGTTTTATGGGTTTCCCTCCAGGATCGGTTCAGTGACCCATGCCGTCATCGTGTTGGGCTTTAATGTCGTCAAGGGGCTCACGCTCTGTGCCTCGGCACTCAGCATCATGAAAGACGCCGGTATGGATCAGTTGTGGCGACATTCTCTGGGCGTCGCCATTACCGCCAACCTCTTGGCAACCAGGATGGAGATCAAGAATCCAGAAGAGCTCTTCGTTTCGGGCCTGCTCCATGACATTGGGAAAGTCGTGCTCTACGTCAAATGGCCTGATGTGGGTGATCGCATCAAAGACGCCCTGAAAGCCAACGGCGGCCGTTCGCTCTTCGACGTGGAGCAGGAACTCACGGGGCTCTCGCATGCGGATATCGGGGGCTGTCTGGCCAACGCCTGGCATTTGCCGGTCGCGCTCCGTGAGCCGATTTGTTATCACCATGATCCATCCCTCGCCAAGGAAGCGGTGGTGCAAACGGCCATCGTTCATGTGGCCGATATCCTGGTGAAAGGACTGGCCTGTGGCAACCCAGGGGATGACATCATCCCACCGCTGTCGAAGGCCGCCTGGGAGATGGTTGGACTTGATGAGCAGGGGCTGGCGGACTGCATCGCCAAAGCCTCGACCGAGTTCGCGACCATTGATGATTATCTATGAGCCACGCTACGGCAGGCCGGAGAATCCTGCTCCTCCATAACGAGCTCACTCCTGCGCTGACGATGACTACGGCCTTGGAGAAAGCCGGGTTTCACGTCATCGAAGGGAATCTACCGGATCTGGCACTGCATGAGCTGGTCCACGATCCCCCCTGTCTCGTCTTGGCCGCTGAAGGGGCCGGGGGGCATTCAGTGGAAACGCTTACACGAAATCTCAAACTCGATGCGTTTCTCGGGCGCTTGCCGCTCATCGTCTTTGTCCGGGACAGTCGACTCAACGATATCGACTGGGGCTCATTGGGCGTGGACGATTTCATCACGATTCCGTACAGTCCGGAAGGTGTCGTGCATCGCATCCGGCTCTGCCTCAGCCGTCTAACCCGCTCGCTCGATGCAAATCCCCTCACCCGCCTTCCCGGCAACACGACCATCCTGTTTGAAACCACCGCCAGGATTCAAAGCGGGCAACCCTTTGCGCTAGCCTACATCGATATCGATAACTTCAAATCCTTCAACGACCGCTATGGCTATGGGCGCGGAGACGAAGTGCTCGTCGTGGCCTGTCGTATTCTCACGACGGTGGTGGGAGAACTGGCCGGCCCGGAGGGGTTTGTCGGGCATGTCGGAGGAGACGACTTCGTCTTTATGAGCCGGCCGGATACTATCGATGCGATCTGTCAGACCGTCATCAAGCGATTCGATCTCGTGATTCCAGATTTCTACGACCGTGACGATCGCCTCAAGGGCTACATCGATTCCGTGGATCGTCGGGGGAATAAAGAACAGTTTCCGATCATGAGTCTTTCAATCGCCGTCGTGACGAATGAGCGGGTTCCTATTGCCCATCCCGGTGATGTGAGCAAGATCGCCTCGGAACTAAAGAAGCGCGCGAAGGCATTGAAGGGCAGTGTGTATGTCAAAGACCAGCGAAGTCACGCCATCGATGCTTTCTCCGAGACCACGGATTCCACCGTTCCCCTCTCCGACTAAATCAAGCATCTCAGGAATTGTCGCATCTACCGTAGGTATCGTGGGCGTTTCCTGTACGCGTGGTGACTCACCGGTTTCGTACACTTGACTCTTCAAAAAATCGCTTGTTAAAGTCGGGGATGTCACATTTCCAATCTCCGGTCGGTCTTTTTCCTTCCTGACAGGCTATCCATGAAACGAAGATTTTTCTTGCTCGCATTCTCCGTGTGGCTGGTGTGTCTTACAAGTGAGGCGGGTGCCGTTGTCGCGCAGGCTGCCCCTAAATCCGTTGAACTGTCCACTCGATCGACGACTCCAGGCGCAACTGTGGTCATCAACGGGAAAGGGTTCGGCGCCTTTCGGTCGACTCGATTCAACCGAGTGACCGTCAATGGGGTGTCGGCGTTAGTGCAGCGATGGGAAGCGGAGGCCATCGAAATCAAGGTCCCCTTCAAGGCGACCAGTGGTCCCGTGAAGGTCTTGATCGGAAAGAAAAAGTTGTCCGCCGGACCGTTGATCATCATCGCCCCACGGATCACTGCCATGACGCCGACGGAAGCGGAGCGCGGAACCACTCTCCAGATTACCGGTCATCATTTCGGCCTCTCAGCCGGCGCGCGTGATCCGAATACGATGTTCGGCGTCAATGACGTGATGGTCGGCGGAGTCGTGGTGCGCCCCAAGCGATGGAAAGACGACACCATCGAGTTTACCATTCCACCGAATGCGGGGAGTGGTGACGTTGTCGTTCGACTGGCGTCGTCCGATCCGCTCCCGGACGGGTCCTGTTGTGCTCCGGTCGAGTATGTTGTCAGTAATGCCGTTCCACTGAAAATCATTCCGTCCGTTCGCGTGGATCCGATCAGCGGACCTGTCGGTACGAAAGTGGTCTTGTTCGGCCAGGGGTTCGGAAACACCAAAGAACTGATGGACGATGCCGTCTTGATCGGTGGCAAGCCGGTGACCATTGCGCAATGGAAAGACGATGCTATCGTGTTCCATGTCCCGCTCGGTGCGGAGTCGGGCCCGCTGGTGTTGAAACGGCGTGGACAGGAGCGGGTGCTCGCGCAGTTTACGGTGCATGTGCCCCACGTCATCTCCATGACTCCCGGCAGTGCACCGATCGGCACGCTGCTGCGCATCAACGGTGAACACTTCGGGTTTTATACCGAGAGTGGGTCGACACCCTACAACTTCGTGGATTTCAATGCCGGTGAGAATCGAGTCGAGATCGGCGGGGTCCCTGCGGTGATTTATCGTTGGAACGACGATCGAATCGATGTCTGGGTGCCGTACAGTGCGAAAACCGGCAAGGTCGTCATTTACCGAGGCGCAAACCGGCCGAACATCGGTGGGCTCTGCTGTGCGGAGCGAGGAACCATTGCTCTTGAGGCCGGGGACTTTACCCTTGTCACGCCGGTCATCGAGTCGTATGCACCTCGGACCGCCGGATTGGATGATACGGTGACGATCAAAGGCCGAGGGTTTGGAACGTTCCTCATGACCGCAGAGCATGCGGACTTGGGATTAAACCAAAAAGCCTATAAGCGACGAACCGACATCGAGATCAACGAGTCGGGCGACAGTGGTGCCACCGTCGTCTCGAACGTGTCGCGAACCGAAGTGTTGTTCAACGGTTCGGCTGCTGTCGTCCAGTCATGGACCGATGAGGAAATCGTGGTCACGGTCCCGCATCGCAACCTCTACGGGATTGGACGGAAGGGCGAGTTCTTTGACGATTTGGCGACCGGGCCGCTGGTCGTTCGACGGGGATCGTGGGATGTGCTTCCTGACGGTACCTGTTGTTCGCCGAAGAAGTGGGTGACGCTTGAGGCCGGACCGTTTACCATTGAAGCAAAAGGACTTCCCGACTCAGACTACTGGAACAGCAATAGGCCTGACGCGAGTACCAATCAATAATGTCGGTGTGGCTTCATCAGGATCGTGCGCGTCGACGGACCGTATGTGCGTCGCTGTGTGTTCTCCTCGCTGTGATGTGTGGACTCCCTCAGGTAGCCGGAAGCGCAGACTCGGTCCCTTTCGTCACTGCTCAGGTCAGTGGTGCCAAATCTATGTTGCTGAGTATTCAGTTTCACACGCCCAAGAACGGATGGGCGGTGGGAACCGGAGGGGTCATTCTGCGGACCGTCGATGGCGGAAAGAGATGGAAGCAGGCGACAAGCGGAACATCAACTCTGTTGACGTCCGTGTTCTTTGCAGACGTATCGACAGGATGGGTGACGGGTGCCGGGGGATTTCTGAGCCGCACGACGAACGGCGGAGAATCTTGGGTTCGGCAATCAGTAGATACTCAGCAACCGCTGTACGGCGTCTCTTTTTCCTCTCCACGTGTCGGATGGGTCGTCGGGGGCGGCGGCACGATTCTGCATACCCACGATAGCGGTCGACATTGGGTGGAGCAGGCGAGCGGCACGACGGCGGCGCTCTATGCGGCCCATTTCCTTGATGACCAAAGAGGGACGATCGTCGGTGCGCTAGGTACCGTCCTGTCGACAATCGATGGCGGTGCTACCTGGACGCCGCAAACCACGCAGAACGCCGTGACGTTGTTCGATGTCTTTTTCACCGATCCCATGACCGGCTGGGTGGTCGGCAATGCGGGAGCGTTGTTTCAAACGACGGACGGCGGCGCGAGGTGGGTCGATCAGACCTTACCCTGCGGAACGACCTGTACGAGGCTCACGGATTTATTGAAGGTGCGGTTCACCAGCTCACAAGAAGGGTGGATTGTCGGTGAGCGTGGAATGCTGTACCGAACGACCGACGCCGGTCTTACCTGGAGTGACGGGAAATCGATCGCTCCGTTCTCACTGTTCGGCCTTAGCTTTCCCGATGCCGGGCATGGGTGGGCGAGCGGTGAAAATGGGACCATCATTCATCTGAAGCCAAGCCGCTGATCGTCCATTTTCCACATCGCATGTCTCTTTCTTCCTCTGAAATTTCGTGAATAGCTGCGTTTTGTTTGGTTCGTGTGAGTCTCTCGCCATGAGTTGAGTCGTGGAGTCATGGTGCGAGGTTGATGCAACAACCGACTGCGCGCAAACGCGTGGTGTCGGATACTAGTTGGCTCGACAGACTCCGACTGTACGTTGTCAGGTTCTTACGTCACCCTGAAAATCTTCATGTGGTCGATGTCAGCGAAGATCTCGTTGACAGATGATTTTTGACATAACTATAGTAGTGACGTTGCTACATTTATGGAGCATGGCATGAAGATTGGATTGCGCGAGGCAAATCAGCAGTTTTCCAGATTGGTAAAGATGGTGCGGGCCGGGCGAGAAGTGCTGTTGACGGAACGAGGGCGCCCTCTTGCGGTGCTTCGACCGATTCAGACTCGTGACAAGGTGAAAGTGGTCATCCAGCGGTTGGAGGCTGCAGGCGTCCTTCGTCCTGCGGTCAAACGTGCCGCTCTTCCGGCGTGGAAACCCAGACTGATTCGAGGACGCTCTCAGTCCAAGACGACTCGGCAAGATCGGAACAAGCGGTGAAGCAAACACACTGGGCCTATTTTGACACCAGCGTTGTAGTCAAACGCTATGTGCAGGAACAGGGCTCGGCTGCAGCCAGGCGCCTCTTGCAGCGCTATCAGTTTCTTTCCTCAGCCGTCACCCCGGTCGAAATATTGTCTCTATTAAGCAGACGACACAGGGTTGGTGAACTGACTCAGCGTGATATGTTGGCCATCAAGTCAAGACTCTGCAGGGATCGCAGTTACTGGGAGCTTATAGAGGTCAATGAGATTGTTCTGAATCAAGCCGAGGAGCTGGCGCAGAAGATCGGGCTGCGAACGTTCGACGCTTTGCACTTAGCTTCGGCACATACCTTCCAGGTCGCTTCCGGTCTGACCGTTCCATTCATCACCGCCGATATCACACAGCGAAAGGCAGCCGAAACGCTTGCGATCAGTAACATTTGGGTCGAGTAAATTTGCAGGGATTTTCGGTCGTGTCTCCCTTGCTGAATCACACGGCAGGACTGTCATGGCAAGGCGGTCGTGCTGCATCTCACCGGCAATCCACACCCTGTGGTTGTGAAGACCAATGGTCTTCTGCCCATTCCGTTAGAGCTCCTTATCCGTACGGCTGCATGAAAGCCTGCTGAGTGTCCGAGCCGATATGACTTTCAACTCCTGTATGTCCGTTATACCCCGGCCAGGATTCCGAGCCAGAGAATAGATAGGCCCTATTAGCGTGTGCCGACGGTCTGAGACTCTCGGGCAGCAAGGCTCTTTCGGCGATTGTTGGAAATGGTGCGATCGATAATGGCCCCGCAATTGATGCATTTCCATGCATAAAAGACGAGAAAAAAATCCGAGAACCGCTCCAACATCATCATGCCTCTGCACTTCGGACATTCCATCGATTCCTCCAGGGTGAGTGGGTTCACTGCTGATAGCGAACTAAAGCAAGAGCCGCACCACGGTGTCATGCGTCGGTATTTCAAGGACTTACTAATTACGTAGTTACACGTGCTCAATCATGTGTATAAAATTTGACGGTGTGTACGAGAGCAATCCGTCAATACTTTGTCGACTTGCCGAAAGAATGGACGACTTTCAAGATCATCAATCTATGCGGTGCCATGACAAGCACCAGAGTCAATACAACGCGTATCCGTCACTCCACGGTCAATTGGATAGGGTTGAATTGTTGTGTAAGAGCCAGAGTGTCAAAGGTAGAGTGGTGAGGCAATGATCAAGGGCAGAGGAGAAGAAGGGGGTTGCAACCCGAGAGATTTGTGCGTCTGCTTGCTGGTTACAGGGGCCGTACAGTGTAGGGTAGTTAGGGCGACATGAGAGATCGTTCGATCAGTTCTGAGGGCTTTCTGATGGCAAATATGCGCTGGTCATGGTGGAGGTAATCTCGTTGATTACATTTGCTAGTAGACGGTTGAAAAGGTTGGGGGGCAGCAGTTAGGGCAAGATAACGAGCTCATCAATAGAGCCTGAGGGCCTTCCGGCGCTTGTTGCGGAACCTCCTCAGATAAACCGATCAAGACCCTGAGCAGCTCGTCAAAAAACGAAACGCCCTCAGGCAATAAACCTGAGGGCGTTTCGCAATCGAGATGCGCAAGAAATACCTATGCTGTCATTCTCTTCTTCAGACGTCCGAAGGCTGCCAAGGCTGCGAGTCCTGATCCGAACAGCAATATCGCGCCGGGAATCGGCACTGGCGACACTTGGTCGAAGTGGATGTTGTCGATACCCACGTTCCAGCTATTAAAGCCATACTGAATGCGGAGAGACCCACTACGAGAAATAAGGTCGGTGAAGGAGAAGGGGCTATGGCTAGGGCCTGCTCCCAAGACAGTGAAATTAGTAAATTCCTGTAACATTCCAACATCATCAAAAATCCGAATCGTCTGTCCCGCATAATTGGCCTGCGGCCATCCAGCTAGATCAAAGCCATTAAGCTTGACCGCAAACCCTGCTTCCGGAGTCAATGTCACTTCGCCAAAGAATCGGGAGTTGTATGAGGGATACGCTACGTTGGTCAAATCTCCATAGCTGGAATTCCACCAACTAAGGCGGTTTACATCGATGTCGCCAGTCGCAATTGCACGGGTTGCGTAATCCGTTGTGATGTTGGGGGTAAAGCCATTACCCATGCCGTACGAAAATGGCCCGTTAGTCGTCGAGGTGACATTGTCACCGTATGTTGCTGGGATAGCGTTAGCCGGATTGCCCAGGTCGAAGGTGAGAATGGTGGCCTGTACCGGAGCGGTTGCCAGCAGTCCAAAAAGTATCAAAGCCATGGTTGTCAGTTTCTGTGTTCTGCTCTGTGTTTGCATATGTATCCTCCATCAATGTCGTCACTTAATTAGGTATTGTGTCGTAGATCATAATTGATTGGTGCTCGTTATTGCATGCAAACTTTCCGTGAGTCAATGGGCGCGTGACTTGGATATCGTGACCTGGATATTATGAGAAGCGCAGGGCGTGAAGCCGTGATTCTGCTTTTTAAATTGGCGTTTGGTTAGCTCACAAAATGAAGGGCACGTGCGCTCTTCGTGGTTGTCATGTGGAAATGGCGAGTGCAGTTTTGCCGTTGCGTCATACGTATCTCCTGATATAGGTTTAGTACGTATCTTATGAAAGGCTGCCGAGCGTGCAGAAGGTGTGTGGTTTTTGACATGGGTGGTGATGACAGATGAAACGGTATCTTGTCCTGTGTTTCGTGGTTGTGACAATGGGTATGGTGGCGTGCGGATCACCGGAAGAACGGAAGGCCAAGTATCGTCAATCGGCCGAGACGTATCTTCAAGAGGGGAATTTCCCCAAAGCGCGTGTCGCGCTGCGTAATGTCCTAAAGATCGACCCGAAAGACGCCGATGCCTATTTTCTTTATGCCCAGGTCGAAGAAAAAGAACAGAATTGGAAGAAGGCCGCGGCGGGGTATCACGAAGTCCTCGAATTGAATCCCCTGCATGACCGAGCGGCCATCAAACTGGCCAAGTATTATCTCGAGGCACGGGGTTTAACGCAGGCAGAGGAGCTTGCCGATCGTGTGCTGACTGCCCAGCCGGGACATGTCCCGGCGCAAGCCATCAAAATTGCGATCCACGCCTTGTCTGGTCGTCTCAATGACGCCGTCCAACAAGCTGAACAACTGACCGCCGATGCCCCGACCGAGCCGGATTCGGCATTGGTAATGACGTCGGTATACAGAGCGGTCCACCGATCGGCTGAAGCCGTCCCTCACTTGCGGCGAGCGCTGGATGCAAATCCCAACAACTTGGAGTTGTTGGAAGCGTTAAGCACTACGTTGATCAAGCAGGGGCACCCGGCCGATGCTGAAGCGGTACTCGCACAAATCGTTGCGGTCGAACCAACCGTCTTTAACCACCGCTTGCGGCAAGTCGCGCTGTATGACCAACAGCAACTGTATGAGAAAGCGGAAGCGATTCTGCAGGACGCCATCCGAGCGAGTCCGGAGGACGAGAAACGGCGGCTGGCGCTTGTAGAGTATGTGGCTAAACGCCGTGGGGTGGAGCCGGCTGAAGCCGCCCTTCAGCAAGCGAAGAAGGATATGCCTAGAGCCGGCAAAGTGTGGTTTGCCCTGGGGAGCCTCTATGAGTCCACACAACGATCCGAGCAGGCGCGCACGGTCTATCGCGATATGCAGGCTCAGTTTTCCGGCAAGCCGGAGGCCTTGGACGCGCAAGTGAAGCTGGCAGCAATGGATTGGAACTCCGGAAAAACAGAAGAGGCGGAACGACAGCTCCAATCGGTATTCAAAGAGAATGCCCTCTCAACCGAAGCGCTGATGTTACGCGGAAAGATCGCGCTTCAACGAGGGAACGGGAAGGATGCCATCACAGATTTCCGTTCGATCCTCAGAGAGCAACCGGAGTGGGGCGAGGGATATGTGTTGTTGGCTCGAGCCCATCTGATGGCCGGCCAGTCGGAGTTGGCTCGAGAAAGTCTGGATCGAGCCGTCAGCATCAAGCCGATGTCAGTCGACGCGCAGATGTTGATCGTGGGGCTGGACGCGGCGGCTGGTAAAATCAACGAGGCCAAACGCCGGCTGGAATCGCTCATTGCCCATGAACCGAACAATATTGCGCTGCTCGGGTCCTTGCTCCAACTGCAGCTGAAAGAGAAGGATTGGAATAAAGGCCACGCCACGCTGAAGCAGCTACGGCAGGCGGGTGCCGATACGGTTGCGGCCCATTTGGCGGAAGGTCACATGGCGCTCGCACAATCCCAATGGGATCGTGCTGAAGCGGCATATGTCAAGGCTGCTCAACTGCGGCCTGTGGCCCCTGAGCCGATCCTGGCTCTCGTGCAATTGGATGTGCGGCGCGGGCGGTTGGAGCATGCACAGAGTCGTTTGGAGGCGTTACTGCGCAACACCCCCGATCATCCGTACTTGGCCGGGTTTCTCGGTGAGCTGTTCCTCACCAAAGGCGAATCGACGGCGGCGATCACTCATTTTGAAACAGCGACTCGCGTGAACCCGAAGTGGGTGGCGCCATGGGCGCATCTGGCACGTATCCGATATATCCAGAAACAGGTGGCGGAGGGCGATGCGACCGTGCTGCAAGGGCTGGGGAGCAATCCGGAAAGCGAGCAGTTGCGATTGATGTTGGCCATGAGCCTGACGGCCCAGCATCGGTATGACGACGCCATCCCGCATTATGAAACAGTGTTGCGACATACGCCCACGTCAGTCATGGCTGCGAACAATCTCGCGGCGGTGTTAGTAGACCATCGGGGTGATGTGAAGAGTCTGGAACGTGCCCTCATGCTGAGTAAGGAGTTTGAATCGCAAAAGGCAAACCCCTACTTGCTTGATACCTTAGGCTGGGCACATCACAAGCTTGGACATTCGGTCGATGCCGTGCGTGTCTTGAAACAGGCGATTTCATTGGCTCCGGATCATCCGATCCTTAATTACCATCTCGGCGTTGCTTACGCCAAATACGGGCAGCGTCCTGAAGCCGCTGCTCATTTGAAGAAAGCGATCGAATTCAAGGGAGTCTTCGAAGGCGTCAACGAAGCCAAAACATTGCTGGCAGAACTTTCTGTGCCACTATAGAACAGTAGAACAGTTAGGAGTGTCATTATTTTGTGTAAACTGAAAATTTGTGTTGACTCCAGGCGACGTGTTGAGATACGTATTTCATGCTATACAGCAGATCCATTTTTACTTATTCAGGTAGAGGCATTTTCCGCTAGCCGAGCAGTTTCAAACTCCTTCTGAGATACGTTCAGGACTGACCACTTGTAACGAACAGAAGGTCGCACACGTCATCGTGACGTGTGAAGTTAGGGCACTGTGAAGAGCTAGGGACACATGACGCACCATAATGCGTCTTATTCGTAGTTATTAATTATTGAAGGAGATAGAAGGATGTATCGATTGATATTAGGCGGGTTTATAG
>CABVRR010000029.1:32203-35203 GCA_902500705.1 uncultured Nitrospira sp. | reverse complement strand
TGAACTTCACCCTGATCGGCGACAAAAATAATTCCTTCCCGCATTCGATGGACTTCCACGCAGCCGAACTCGATTTCTTGAAGAACTATCACCGCACGGTTTCAGCAGGAGAGACCCACAAGTTCACGTTCGTCGCGAAGAAGCCCGGCGTGTTCTTCTACCACTGCGGCGCAAGCCCCATGATCCAACACGTCGCGCGCGGCATGTTCGGAGCCATCATCGTTGACCCGAAGGATGCAAGCGTATGGCCAAAAGCCGATCGCGAATTCGTCCTGGTGCAGTCCGAACTGTGGAAGAACCCGGACAACGTGCAGGCGATGTTCGATCGGAAATTTGACTATACCCTCTTCAACGGCGGTATCTTCAAACACCATCCCTTTATGCCAGGTGGAGAGCCGTTGGAAGTCAAGGTTGGTGAGCGGGTACGCATTTACTTCGTGAACGCCGGTCCGAACGAGTTCTCCGCACTCCATCCGATTGCCGAAATCTGGGACAATGTCTACGAGAGCGGCAATCCGGCCAACAAGTTCACGGGCGTTCAGACTTATGTGGTTGGTCCGGGCAGCGCCGCCACGTTCGACATGATCGCCGATGAACCAGGAGCCTATCCGGTTGTGACCCACTCCTTGACGAGCGCCCTACGAGGTGCGATTGCAGTAGTGGTCGCGAACCAGAATCCTAAGGACTACAAGGGACAGTTGATGCCAAACACCCCCTGGAACCCGTAATCAACACGCGGCAGGGAAAGACGATAAACAGTCCGTTTATTATTATAAAAAGGAGCAGATGACATGAAATTTTCGAAACAAATTATAATGGTAGCCGTTGCAGTAGCGGCCACCTGGACCTTGACCAGTGCACCATCCTTTGCCGCAGAAAAGTCGCTCTATGAGCGGCTGGGTGGACAGGGCGCCATCCAAGCCGTTGTCACCAAGTTCATCAGCAACGTGGGTGGAGACAAGCGGATCAACGGATATTTTGCGACGACCGATCTGAAGAAGCTCAACAAGCTCTTAGTCGAACAGGTCTGTATGGCAACCGGAGGCCCTTGCAGCTACTCTGGGCGTGATATGAAGACCACGCACAAGGGCATGAAGGTTACCGATGCTGCCTTCGGCGCACTTGTTGAGGATTTGGTCAGCGCGCTGGACACTTTCAACGTCCCAGCAAAAGAAAAGGGTGAGCTTCTTGGCATCCTTGGGCCGATGAAGGGTGACATCGTCGAAGCAAAGTAAGGATCTGGGTGCGATTGCTGGGTTGACCGTATTATAAGAAGTAACCGGTCGCACGTGTGTCTTTCCTGGGCCCGAATCATTCATGGTTCGGGCCCAGAGACCCTCTGTTGAGAAAGCCTGAACTGACTTCCCCTCCCGGACCACTAACCTCTTTTCAGTAAGATCCGAGTACTACTTCGTAAGCCATCCCTACTTTTCCGAACGTGCGGTTATCTGTTATCATACTGCCATGCGAGCTGAAGAACACGCGGAACTCGTAACCATCAGCGGTCATCATCCGTGTTCATCAACAAGGAGGAATACATGAGAGGTAAGCGTGTGAGTGTGATGTTATGCGGTCTCGTTGCCGCAGCTTTGTGGAGTACGGCCGGATGGGCTGGTCCTGAAGCTGACCCATTGAAGCCGCGCGTCCCGGACGCTGAGCGGGGCGATGCACGGAAAATGAAGAGCCCGCTGACCGTAACGCCGGATATCATCAATAAGGGCAAGGAACTCTACGAAGGCAAGGGGACCTGCGCAAACTGCCACAACCAGAACGGAGACGGTGAAGGCGCCGGTGGAATGTTGTTGACGCCGGGTCCTCGGAACTTGACGAACTGTAAATTTCACAAGAAACGGAACGACGGAGAACTCTTCTGGGTCATTAAGAACGGGAGTCCTGGCACCGGTATGCCAGCTCTTGTCAAGGGAGGCGTGCTCACGGAGGAAGAAGCCTGGACGATCATCGCTTACGAACGAACATTCTGCAAAGACAACGAATAACTGTTCAAGCAATCTGCACTCCCCTATCCACGGCGAGTTGTCGGTCGATGCTCTCGACTGACAACTCGCTGCTCCCTTTGCGATCAGGTGCTGACCTCGTTGCCAATTTTTTCTGATCGATCCTTGCTCAACCGCTTCTCGTCGACAGTATCTCTCGGTTGATTCCTTTGAAGCGAACCACGACGGCCGCCATGATGCGATGCCTAGGCGATCGAGACAGCCTTACCCCTGACCAGAACAGTCTGCTGTCTTCGGACACCGACACCTCTTTCCTTCTTTACTGAAAGGGGTGTAGGCTATGCTTGATCTCGATGGTTCTGATGGAGGCGACAACAAGGAGCACTCCGATGAACCCCCAGCGGTTCCTCCTTATTTCCAGAGATGCCCACCTCAAACGACTCCTCCAAGAAGCTTCGCCCAAAGCCAGCATTCATATCACGGAGACCATCGCGGAGGGACTTGCTCTCTGGTCTAAGATCGTCCCCGATCTGATTATCAGCGAAGGCACTCGTCATACGCTGACTCCTCTCCTGGAATATGCTTGCCGGACGCCCGACTCCGCTCCGCTCCTCGTGATAGGAGACCGGCATTCCGTCCAAGATGCCGTGGAGATCATGCGCACCGGTGCCGCGGATTACCTGACAACGCCTGTTCGCCTTGAAGACCTGCAAGCGGCTATGACACGAGTGCTCCACCAAACATTTCAGGGCACGCCCTTGCCGTCACACGATCCGTTTTCGCCTATTGTCAGTGTCTCACCTCAAATGAACCTCATGAAGCAATTGGCTCAAGAAGTCGCATCAACCGAGGCGACCGTCCTGCTCACCGGTGAAAGTGGAACCGGGAAGGAATTGTTTGCGCAGGCCATTCACCGCTTCAGTCCGAGAGCGAACGGCCCACTGATCGCGCTGAATTGCGCCGGTATCCCGGAACATCTCCTGGAAGCAGAGTTATTCGGCTACGAATCCGGTGCCTTTACCGACGCCAAACGTTCAAAGCCAGG
>CABVRR010000029.1:7162-32103 GCA_902500705.1 uncultured Nitrospira sp. | reverse complement strand
TTGCGCGAACGGCTCGAAGATATCGAACCGATTCTTGTCACCTTTTTGGAGCAAGCCCGACAGGAACGTGGGTGTCGTATTCGGACTATCGCTCCGGCAACGCTTGCCATCCTGCACACTCACAACTGGCCCGGTAACGTCCGTGAACTTCACAATGTCGTTGAGTGGCTGACCATCACCTGCAAAGCAGAGACAATCCTGCCGGTTCATTTACCGGCATCCGTGAAGACCAGTCCCTCACTCAATGCTCCAAGTCCAGAACCACAACCGTCGTTGTTGGCCTTTGGACTCTCGTTTCAGGACATGGAAAAACGGATGCTTGAAGAAGCGTTACGCAAGTCTTCGGGGAATGTCTCGGAAGCCAGCCGACTCCTCAAAATGACCAGGAACACACTGCGCTACCGCATGGCCAAACACCATCTGCAGTAAGAAACGACTGCCCTCATTCTGTCACTATCATGCCTCAAGATTTCCGGAGCGCGATCCGATAATGCTTACTGGATGATCCGACTCTGTCTGACACTGCCATGAAAAAACGTATCAGCATCGATGAGCTCCAGCCAGGCATGTTGGTTGAAAAACTCGATCAGTCCTGGCTGAGCACGCCGTTCATTCGGCACAAGATGCTGATCACATCACAGCAACAGATCGCACAGCTAAAAGCCTCCGGCGTACAAACACTGGTCGTGCGGATTGAGACCGAAGAGATTCGGAACGAACCGGCTTCGGAACCAACCCTTGTCATCGATCCCGTATTAACGACCGTGGCAGAACCTGTATCGAAGTCATTGGTTGTCCCGTTCGAGGACGAACTACCTGCTGCCAGACGTGTATATCAGGCCGCCAAAACGATCGTACAGAACGCCATGCACGACACGAGGCTCGGACGAGCCATCAATATGGATGAAGTCAACCAGGTTGTCTCCGATATGACCGAGAGTGTGTTCAGGAATCCTGATGCCCTCACTAGTCTTTCTCGGCTGAAACAATTTGATGAATATACGTTTTACCACTCCGTAAACACCTCGCTCCTTGCCATGTCTCTTGGTCGTCATCTGCAGCTTGAGCGAAGCGCGCTGCATCAGGTGGGGGTCGGCACACTCCTACATGATATCGGGAAGACGAGGATTCCCCCTGAAATCTTGAATAAACCAGGCCGGTTCGAACCGCATGAGATGGAAATCATGAAGCAGCATGTGATGCGCGGAGTAGAGGTGCTGGCCAGTACTACAGGGTTAGGCGATTCCTACCTGCGCCCGGCACTGGAACATCACGAACGGATCGACGGCACCGGATATCCCTACCAGCGAGGTCGAGACCAACTCAGTCAGTTCGGTCTGATGGCTGCCGTGGTCGATATCTATGATGCGATCACAAGCGATCGATGCTACCACAAGGGGCGGAGCGCACATGAAGCTCTCCAGTTTCTCTATCGATTGTCTCTGGACGGACATCTGGATGCAACCCTGGTCCAGCAATTTATCCATGTTGTGGGTGTCTATCCTGTCGGATCAGTCGTCGATCTGAACACCGGAGAGACCGGTATTGTCAAAAAGGTAAACCATCATGCGCCGTTGGCACCGCTGGTGCTTCTCGTAAAAAATGCGGGGAATACGTTGCTCTCATCCCCTCAAGAGTTGGATCTCTCCGCACAAATAGAAAAGCCCCATCGAAACATCACTGCCCTCCCGAATCCAACACAAGCAGGCGTCGATCCGACACTCTATCTTGACAAGAAAGCCGCCTAACCTCGATCAGCATCGATACCACGAAAAACGCATCATGCAGGCCGAAACAGACTGCATCCTTCGCACCTGATCCCTACAACTTCTTCCTCACCTCTTTCCAATTTCTGGCCACCTTCGCCTTGCGTGGCACCTCACCCTTCGCGGGTTCCGGCACGAGAATCGCTTCGAGGCGGCGTTGCAGAAAGGCTTCGGCAAACGCGTGGGATCGACCGATCCCAACCTTGACGGTTTTCCACCCATCTGCATGGAATTCGTCAATCTTTGCTCCTACGGCCGTAGGATCCGATGGGAGCACCAGGATGTAGCCCTGTGGAAATTTGTGTCTCTGCAGCCAGGACCTGGCCTCTGCGCTTTTCTGAAAACCATCCACTCCTACAGATGGCGTTACCACATAGATCACCTTGTAATAAAACTGCGTGAGCTTCCCAAGTTCATCTGCGGCTTCAGCCATCGGCTTCCGCTCAGATTGAGGTGTAATTCCAAGGGGAGGGACTCGACTCGGCGGCGGTTCCTCAAACAGCGACGAGAGTTCGATCATCAGGATGGGTTGTCGTTTCTCCCATACGGCCAGATTGGCCTGGCCTTCCGCTTGATTGACCCGCGGGCTCTTGCCGACACGAACTTGGGCCGACACTAGACCTTGCGCCTTTTGGGTGTAGGTGAAGACAGCCCTGCCATCTCCACCGGTCAAGGCCGTGGCGACAACCTTTCCATCCACCACGAGTTCAAGTAGTTCCCCGCCAAGCGCGGCAATGAGCATGAGACGTTTCGAGATGAGTTTAGCCTCGACCGTGGCTGGTTGACCAGGAGTCGTCAGCGCATCGTCGACAAGAATCGTAGCGGAACTTTTCTCCGTAGCGAACAACAGGCTCGGTGAGGCCACAATGAGGAGGAAAAGAGAGAGACAGGCGCTGCGGGTGTGGATGATCATCGACCGCATCGCCTTACAGGACAAGATAGGACAGACCACAACCTCGATTGAGACGGTCAGGCTTTCAGCGCCTTGAGCACTTCGTCCGCGTGACCATCGACTTTCACCTTCCGAAAGATCGCCTTCAGTTTCCCTTCGGAGTCGATGACGAACGTACTACGCTCGATACCCCAATACTTTTTGCCGTACATGTTCTTCTCTTTGTAGACACCGTAGGTCTTGGAGATCGCCGCATCTTCATCGCTCAACAACGGGAACGGCAGTCCGAACTTCTTGATGAACTTCTGGTGCGACTCTTTTCCATCCAGACTGACCCCGACGATGGCTCCTCCAGCCCGGAGAATTTGAGATTCGACGTCGCGGAAATCACAGGATTCTTTCGTACACCCCGGCGTATCGTCCTTCGGATAGAAGTACAACACGATCTGCTTACCCTTGAAACTTTTCAAGGTCACAGATTTCCCATGTTGGTCCGGAATCGCCAGTTCCGGCGCCGGCTCCCCGACTGTCAGCTCTTTGGCCATAGGTCCATCCTCCATTCCAGAATTAATAACTCGGCATACCGCTGCCCAACGCCGACTTGTGGGGTGTATAGGGACCGGGCTTGGAGCGCTTTTTGTTCTCAGGATTTCCATACGGCGACAGGGCCGGTGAATCCCAAATAATCTTGTCTCCGGGAGACAAGTCCGCAGCTTCCAAAAAATGTTTTCGGGCAACCTCTGAATCGCCCAGCGCATTCAATGCCAACGCGTAGTTGTAATGGGCCGGCCCCGACCGTGGAGCCTCGACAACGGCTTGCTGAAAATATCGCTTGGCATCCTCGTATTGCTTGATCTGATACGACTGCGTACCTTGTTCCGTGAGCGCAGCAGCCTGAGCCGGGACGTCGGTGGCAAGCGCCAGCGGCACGAGCGGTGCGCGCTTCTGAAAACAAGCTGCGGTGTTCAACAGCACCAATGCCATCCCGACGACCGCGAGTCGCTGTAAGATTTTCTTCATGGCCGAACCATTTCTCTCTTTATGACTTCGCGTGTTTGCGCGTTTCTTCTTCGAACGTTTTCCGATACAGCACGTCCCACTCAGCGCTTCCTTCGATGATACCGCGGGAATAGGACGCCAATCTGGCTTTCACCTTTCGGTCAATTTCTTGTTCTTGAATCAATTCGGCAGCCAACACACGCTTAATCTCCTTGAGCAACCGCGTTTCCTCGACCTTGACTCTCACTCCGGCATGTTGCTTGACGGCCGTAAGGATCAGATGGGACAGATGGCTGACTTTGTCCTCGCTCAACATGCAACACGCGTCGCCCGTCGACACATTACAAAACACGCTTCACAATTCGCGTCTTACAACAGAACTTATAAAATGATGCCTCGTTCACGAACTAGCTTCTGCTTCACCATCTGGAACATCTTTTGATAATCGACCTGACCCTGCTCGATCTGATGTTCATACGCCTTCAGCAGTTGCCGCACATCCGCATTCACACGATCTTCGACGGATAGCTCCTGGGTGATGACCTGGTCCAATGCTCCCACAAAGTCCGCGTGGGTTCCAATCAGTTCAACGCATCCTTCACTTTGGAGACGACCGGTGAGACTCTCGGCCATGTGCCGCACACGTTCTTTGGACAGCCGCATACTCCTTCACCCCGGTTCGAGACGAATCGTTGAGACTTCCATCACCTGTCGAAGCCTGGTCGCATCTCCAATGATTCGCCCGACGATATTCACCCGATCCGCAGGGACCGGATCGGCCCCCAAACTCATGGGGGTTCTCCCAAAAAAAACCGCCAGCACCTTTCCTGCTCCCCAGAAGGCAATGTCTCCGACCTTCACCTGGGTGGTTGCGGTTTCCCGATAGTCACGAACTCCAGGAATCGGAAAGTAAAACTCTTCTCCCCATGTACTGATCGCAGACGTGACCGGAAGCGCCGCATAGACCTCGTCGGCCGTCTTCGTCTTTCGGAGTTCTGCTTCAAGCTGAACTCCTCCTACAGTAATACGGATTCGCTTTGCCGGCACAGTCATGTGATTAATGGTCCGCTAGTTTCTTTAACTTTTTACAATTTCCGAACTGTAGCTTGTCTCCTAAGTGAAATCAAGGCTACAATGCACGGAGATGTTGACTTCCAGTTTCATCTTGCTACCAGGCGTTGGCCCAGTCACGGAACGCCGTTGGTGGGAAGAGGGTGTGTTCAACTGGCAGAGCTTCTTAGATCGACCGTCTATCGCCGGTCTCTCCGAGCACCGAAAAATCTGGTACGACACAGAACTTCGAGACGCGCTCTCACTCGTAGAGCAGGGGCTCCTTCATACAGTTGGCGCCCGCCTCCCACGCCGGGAACATTGGCGCTTATACGAAACCTGCCGATCTCGTGTGGGCTATCTCGACATCGAAACGACAGGTGCCTCGCCAGAGTCGGGAGAGGTCACCGTCGTTGGATTGCACTGCGAGGGAACGACGACCAGCCTGGTTCGAGATGAAAATTTAACGACCGATCGATTGCAGGCAGAACTTGATCGTTGTGATCTGCTGGTGACGTTCTTCGGATCAGTCTTCGATGTACCCTATCTCTGTGCCAAATTTCCAAATCTCCGATTTCCACCACTGCACTTCGATCTTTGTTTTGCCGCCCGTCGACTGGCGCTACGCGGAGGGTTGAAGCACATCGAACAAGAAATGGGGATCGACCGCGACACAGCCATCAGCGGCCTCGACGGGTTGGATGCCGTGCGCCTGTGGTTTCAGTGGCGCCGAGGTGACAGTAGCGCCCGTGAAACCCTCTTGAGCTACAATCGAGCGGATACGGAACACCTTGTCCTCCTTGCCGACCGGTTCTATGAGGATCTGCTGGCACGGTTCGGGCCTGCTTCATTGGCGACCACTCTTTCACCGGTGTATTCCCAATGAACACGTGGATCGGCGTCGGTCGGAGCGAGATCGGGCTCGTGCGCACGCTCAATCAGGATGCGTTTGCCGTCATCGATGAGGTGGGCATCTGGGCCGTCGCGGATGGAATGGGGGGGCACGTCGGTGGAGAAATCGCCGCTCAAACAGCCATCGCGACCATACGAGCCGAAGCAACGGTATCGAGCGACCAACTTCGTGACGGACAGGCAGCCCCGGTGGATGTACTGACAAGCCTGATCAGTCACGCACACGACGCGATCCTCACTCGGGCACGATCAAAATCCAAGCTGAAAGGGATGGGCACAACCATTGTGTTGCTGGCAATCGTCTCTGGTCCTAACCCAGTCGCCTACCTTGCTCATGTCGGTGATAGTCGCGCCTATCGGTTTCGATCAGGCGTGTTGACCCTTCTGACCAAAGACCATTCGCTGATCGAAAAATATCTGGAACGCGGTATTCTCACACCGGAAACGGCGAAGACTCATCCGGAACGACATGTGCTGACGCGTGCCTTGGGAGTGGGCCAAACAGTTACCCCCACGATCACGGCCCTGCCCATTCTGTCGGAAGATCTGATCCTCCTCTGCTCGGATGGGCTGACGAAAATGCTGGAGGATGAAGACATCCGTGCCGTGTTCGCTGCAGGCGAGCTCGACCCGACTCAGGTTCGCGACCGGCTTATCACTGCGGCGCTCAATCGAGGAGGCGAAGACAACGTGACGGTCGTAGTCGTCGCACCTTGCTCATCGTGATGTTACTTCGTTGTTGACATGATCCATCAGCCCGTGTAGTTTCCCAGGTCATTTCCTTCTCGTCACGTACTTAGGTTGTTATTTTTGTTAGGGAGACCCTTATGTTCCGCCGGGGATCATTCATCTGTGGAAGTCTGCTCCTTCTTGTCAGTCTCGCCCCGATCGCGCATGCCAGCGATCCTCTCGATCCAGAAGCAGCTATCCGGCAACTGGTGCGGGCCAATGCAGAAAAAGATCTTTCGACGCTGTCCCGTCTCATGGCCCACGATGCCGATATCGTCAGTTACACGGTAGGTGGCCGCAAATACGTCGGCTGGCCTGAGTTTGAACGGGAAATGCGTGAAGAGTTCATCAACGCGCAGAAAATTGAGATCCCGATTACTGAGCTCAAAGTCTGGACAAAAGGTGACTTGGCCTGGTTTACGATGGAGCTCGACTATATCCGTTTCGTCGGCGAGGGATCGGCAGTGAAACGGACCGTGCTTCCGTTACGAGAGACCGGTGTTCTCGAGCGCCGTGCCGGACGCTGGCAACTGCTGTCCTGGCACGAATCGTTTCGATCTGCCCAACCGGGAGGCCCGCTCGCCTCGCCGTCCATGGTCGCCGGGTCGCAGAAACTCGTCGGCAGCGCAGCCGCGCTACCGGATGTGAGCGGAGAGTGGGATATTCTCGAAGTCGAGGACGAAAAACGCTACAAGGCCACATTGGACAAGAACGGGAACGGCCCCTATACCCAACAGGGCGGTCGGTTTATCACTACAAAGATCGAAAACCGCTTGTGGCAAGGAACCTGGCACCAGCCCGGCAATGATCGAGAAGGCGGGTTCGAGGTGCTCCTTTCTGAAGACGGCACGCAGGCAAAAGGCATCTGGTGGTATACGCGAGTCGATACGAGAAAAAATATCCCGCCGAAGGAACACGGCGGCACGTATCACTGGAAGAAAGCGACAGCCACGCCTGCGAATGCCCAATGAGTCAGTTTATTTCTTCTCACGCATATCAAGCAATCGGAGACCGGTTCAACATCACCGCTTTACGCCCTCTGGGAGGTCTTATGCGCAGATCCCTCGTTCTTTTGATCGCTACCTTCTTCATGATCTCATCGGCCTACGCCGATGGAGGGCATGATCATCATGCCGTTCCCACTTTAAAAAAACAGGTGGGTTCAAAGATCACCTATGGTGAGAACACCGCGACGCTGACCTTCGGCCCCATCGATCTCCCGACCGGCCACGGTGAAGGCGACATGGGTGATTCCATGCCTCGGTTTAACTTTCAGCTCCCCGAGGACAAGTACCTGATTGGCTTTAAGTCGGCTCTTTCCACGGTCGACGGGAAGGAATTGCCGCGAAACTACCTGCATCATATCCTGATGATCAACAACACCAAACCCAGCGTATCATGCCCCGGCGAACCGCTCTTCTTTGGAGGGGCTGGCTTGGAAATGTCCGAGACGCAATTCCCCGATGGATACGGCGTCCACCTTTCGGCGACCGATAAGTTGATGACGGTGGTCGCGTTCTATCACGGCGCACCTCCCACTAAGGATGTCATCGCTACGTTTACAATGCATTTCGCTCCCAAGGCCAAACCCGTCAAGGCGATGGACGTCTATCAAGTCGGCGTCAATATCGTATGCTTCACCAAATTCGGCGATCGACCTGCGGATCAGACGGACGAAGGAATCGAAATAGGACCAGGGGTCCAAGTCCGTACGGCACCATTGAAGTTTGGCATGGATGGCTGCGTGAAGTATGCCTATCCGCATGGCCACGACGAATTGCTGCTGATCGCATTGGAGAATAAGACCAAGAAACAGACCCTCCTCCGAACCGTCCCGGATGTCGAGCGAGATGGAACGCTCCGCGAATTTCTCCCTCATCAAGTCTATAAAGACGGCCGAGGCTTCCCCATCTCCAAGGAAGATGACTATGAAATGGTAATGGTCTACCACCACTCATTAGAGAAAACAGATTTCCAACATGGCATGGGCAATTATCTGCTGTATATGACGCCTGGTTCCTGCTCGGAGCAGGGCAAGACCGCAGCAACCTATTGATCTCTCCTTCGCAGGCCTGCCGCGGCAAGAACCTTCCGGCAGGCCTGCGAGCGGCCTTCGGTGTTCCTTCCGTCCAAAATTGTTCGTCGAAACAACTCACAGACCTCACTCCCTACGAAAGAAGCACGCCCTAGTCTGGGTTTCTCCCCGCCACTTATGATATCAAGTCACACCATCTGCGCCGAACATGAGGTGGGTACTTTGTGGCTGAATCGGCTGCAGAAATTGCTGAGTAACACGGGGCGATGACTTACAATAGCCCCTCTGAATGACCTTCCTGAGAGCAGGCTTGCCCAGCAACACGGGAATCGCGCTATGCCACAGAGTGAGCCCGTTACCATCCTCCTCGTCAACGCGATCGCGGAAGAAATCAAACTGCTTACGCTCAACTTTCGACGTTTTTTCCCGAACTGCCACGTTGAAGTCGTTTATACCGCAGAGGAAGCGCTGCAGTGGGGGCAGCGGGCAGCATGGCAGCTCATCCTGTTCGATGAAAACTTACTCGCAGACCAAGCGGCATCTATTTTCTTAGAGTTGAAGCGGCTTGCACCCTACGCCACGTTCGTGCTGCAGACGGATCAGAGCGACTCCACCGCGCTCTTCACTCCACTTCCGGTCGGTGCGGATTTTATTCTACACAAGAGGTCTCCTACGTTTCTCACCGAGTTGACGGTGTACACGAACAGGGCGATTGAAACTCGCACCATTCGCATGACACTTCAGCAGACGCAAGAACGCCACAGACGTCTAGTCGACATACTCAGTGATGGATTATACGAGCTCGACGTGAACGGACGATTCGTGTATGTGAGCCCACGTGCAGCTGAAATACTAGGCTATGCGCAGAGCGAATTAATCGGTACTCCGTACTCTGCGGTCGTCGCTCCAGATCAACAGGATCACGCTCGTCATCACTTCAACGACCGGAGGGCAGGGGCACGAGCAGCCAGGCGGATAGAGGTCGATTTGATCCGCAAGTCATCCATCAACAAACCGCCCCAGACCCGAGTCAGAACCGAGATCAGCGCGAGAGGGTTGTACGATTTGAATCGCCGATATCTCGGAACGCTGGGCCTATTACGCGATCTATCACAGCACCGCCGGCAAGCAAAAACTATTGATCAACTCGAACATCAGCTTCGTGAATCTGATCGACTTCTCGCCGTCGCACAACGTGTTTCAATCTTATCGAAAACTCTGCACGCTCCTCACAATGCCATTCAAGCTCAATCCCAACGGCTGCTCAAAACCATTCGCGACGCACACCTGATCGAACAAATAGATTCGCTGGCGACATACACCGCTGAAGCCATACAGTTGGGGGAAGAACTCACCAAGACCACAGCGAAAATCACAACCCACCGAGATACCATCAACGACATCATCGAGTCGGTCCTGACTACCACTCAAGCGTCCCTTCTAGACACCAATTGGATTGAGCGAGCCTATGGGCAGAATCTTCCCCCCTTCACTGGAAACCTCGAGTCGATGACAGATCTTCTGCGCATGCTCCTCTCACATGCCCGACGTCATGTGGCCACGCTAGGCTCTTTCCACCGTTTACAAATCAGTACTGCTGCTATCGGCCCTACTGGCGCCTCTATAGACCTACCGACATCCATGCATTCCCAGGCGATGGCAACGGAATTCCAAATTCATATTCAAGAAACAGACATGCTCGCCACGTCTGAAAATCATCCGTTGGAGACAGCACGCGGTGATTTTTTTGAAATCTATGGGCTCATCAAGCGACTTGGAGGCCGTTGGGAGTTTCTCGCTCCAGTCGACAGCTTTCTGTCGATGACCGTGTGGATCCCGGTTGAACAATTTCCGCAGCTGGACGATCCCGTTGGATCTTCAATGCCACTCGTTTCTTCAGCTAGCAATGCGAGTAAGCCGTTTAGCGAGGGGATGAGACCTACGCCCTCTCCTGCCATGCACGCCATACACCTGCACTCCATCCTGCAGACGAAACCTCTGCCTGACCGACGCACAAACAATCGGACCGCGATCGGTCTACCGGCACGCATTACCATCGGCAATACGCTCTATGAAGGTATTCTGATCGATATCGGCTCAGGCGGAGCCTTCTTAGAGGTCAAGGGCACGTTCCCGTCATTCGAACAACAGCCCGTCTATCTGCTGCTCAAAACAGCCGTCGACATTTTTGAGCTGAATGCGATTGCGCACGATCGACAACACGCTCCACGGCAAGCCGACATCGGGCAAGGGAGATCTCGCCTTGCACTCGAATTTGCAGCGCTCAGCGAGGAGCGACGAAAGGTCCTCACCTCATTCCTTGAGACAGCACGAATCCGTGCGTTCACCATAACGGTCGAAGCTCAGTTTCCTCTGTTTGAGAGACCAGACGATTGGGGGACGACTTTCACGGAAACTGCCCCACCAGACAACGACCACCGTGAGTCCATACGGGTGCAAGTCTCGCTGCCGGTCCGTATTGAAACTTCTATCCCTGCGTCCGGGCCTCTGACAGGCTTCATCATCAACCTCAGTAGAAGCGGCGCATGCCTGCAAACCAAGTTATCTCTAAAAGCGACCGGCGAGATCGTCGTCCTTCATCTTCTCTTGCTCGACCCGGACGGGCAACCAAAGGCACGCAGACCGGAAGCACCCGAAACAATCCTGACCGGCCACATTGTCCATCTCTCTCACGACCCCACCGTTCCATCTGAGTTAACACCGGGGGCTTCACAACCTGAACAACGTATCGGTATCCGCTTCTCAAAACTGACGCCGTTTGCCGAACGGGAAATCAACCGCGTGCTCGCACAATACATCGACTCTTCCATGGGCATGGCAGACCCAGACGCCCGGCCATTGATCGTCAGCAACAGATGGGAATGCCGGAATCCGCAACAGCACATTATTGCGGTGACGTCTGATCATGCTCGCCATCATAATACTTCTCCCGACACTCCGATCGTCATCATCGCCTCGGGATTCGGGTTGACCCAAACCGATTATGTATCACTCGCGTTCTACCTCGCCGCCAACCGTTTACGCGTGATTCGCTATGACCACTCGCATCATATCGGCCAGAGCGACGGCAATATTCTCCAGATGACGTTGCGCACCATGCAGGCCGATCTCCAGAGCGTCTTGCACTTTGTCCATACCACATGGCCTACCGCTCCGGTGGCCCTTCTCGCCGAGGACATTGCCGCACGAGTAGCAGTGAAAGCCATCGCCCAAAGCAGGGCGAGTGATCAGCTTTTCTTGTTGGATGCAGTCCTTGATATAGAAACAGCGCTGTCGCTTCTCGCTCAGCACAATGTCATTGACGCCTACCGGCAAGGCGTTCGAGGTGGCGTCGTTAACCTCTGGGGCTTTAATGTCGACATTGACAAATTTCTGGACGATGCGATCATGGGCGGGTATGTCGACGTGGCCTCGTCAGCAGCTGATTGTGCACAACTGGTCACTCTACCTATTTTTCTGACCTCTCCTCAAAAGAGCCATTCGACTGAACACCTCTTCGGCCCTCAACAGCGGTCCCTCCACGCCATGAAAATCGCGCCAACCATTGTCTCGCTGCCGGCCGACCTATCCGGTGAATCAGGCATTCCTAACGAACGTCGCGCCGAGACCTTCAAGATGGTCTTGAACATGCTCGGCACTCACCTGACCGGCAATCCTGCTGCAGCGCAGATACGGGAACCGAGCCCACGCGAGATTCGCCAACAACAACGGCTGGAACATGAGCGTATCCGTACTCGCTATCCTGCCACACAGGTCACACGCACCGCTTTGTGGGGAACTCACCTAGCCCATCTGTCTCAACTTGAAACCGTGCCGGACCATGCGACCTTGACGGATGACCTGTATCGCTTGCTTCTTCCTCTTGAGCCAGGGATGACCGTTCTCGATATCGGCTGTAGCCCAAGAAGCGTCATCCGCCACATGTTGACCAACCACGCCTATCGATCGGCATATCAGGGCCGACAGACAGACGTCCCACTCCGCTATATCGGAGCAGATCAGTCGTATCAATCACTGAAACATGCGGAACGGTTGTTCCATACATCTGTCCAAGAACTGCCTGCCACACTCACATCTACCTTTCCCATGGCCGACTGGATGACAACAAGTTGGATACAGACGGACTGGAAAGCTCCGCTTCCATTTACCGACGGATCCATTGCGCGCGTGCTCTGCCATCTTTCCCTCTCCTTTGTTCCCTCCCCCCTTTCTTACCTTAGACAGATACTTCGAGTCTTGCATTCAGACGGGATAGCCGTCGTGACCTGTTTTCAATCACACACTGACCTCTCAACGCTGTTTCGCCGTCACCTGCGCACAACCAATCACGATGCATTCGGGTCTCCGGCCCGGAGCGTCCTGCACTATTTCGGTCGCCTGCGTGAAGCCACTCGCCATGGTGTATTACAGACCTATGAGCGGGACAAGCTCACCTCTTTGCTCACTCATGCAGGTTCGAGTTCAATTCAACTTCTCTCCGTGCTCGACAACCAACTGCTTCTTGCCCTTGTACGGAAGACCAAATCCGCTGGATGAAACAGCCCCTCGGGTGTATAATTTCAACCTGGGAATGATACGTAGGATCATTCCCAGCACAACGCCCTGCACAGGCGCATATAATCTTACACGTCGCACGCATGACGAATCGCACGATTCCGCAATCGGATCCCTGTCAGTCGGCCACAGCTTCACTGCAACGGTTGACAAAATTTGCACGCGACCTAGGTCACACGAGAAGTCTTTCTGTCCTCACAGAACAGATTCTTTCCGGCCTTGCTGAAGCAGCCCGACACTCTCAAGGAACCCTGTATCTGCTGGATCGTGAGCGTGATCATTTCTGCCAGACGATCGCACTTGCATCGACTTCTTTCATTGCGATTCCGTCCGTCCTCCCCCTCGATCATCCCTTTGTTCAGCAACTGGCTTGCCATCAAGACATTCTTGTCTCACCCTCGCTGAAGAATTCTCACAACAACGAAACCATTTCCTTGCTCGATGCTCTTCCCAATAGCCTGGCCATTCCACTGCTGAATCGCGGGAGATTGATCGCCTTCGCAGTACTCCACACCACGAGTGACACTACGGTCATATCCTCCCATACCACGGAACTGCTGAGCGCCATGGCCCAAAATGCCGCCAATGCGCTCGATTCTCTTTTGCTCTATGAAGATCTCCGACAATCTCAAGCGCTCATGAGGCGAACCGATCGATTGCGTTCCTTAGAAACCATCGCGGGGGGCTTCGCGCATGAAATCCGAAACCCCCTAACCTCGATCAAAACCTTCATCCAACTGGCTCCAGAACGGAAGGATGATAGTCACTTCATCGATGAATTCAGTCGAATCGTGCTCGATGACGTCAATCGGATTGAACGGTTGATTCAAGAAATTCTCGATTACGCCCGATACATGGAACCTCAGTTGACCGACGAAGATCTCAATGAAATCGTCTCGTCATGCCTATATTTCATTCAAGTGAAAGCCGACAGCCGTGGGATCAAGATTGAAAAAGATTTGGCGTCTGGACTTCCTCGTGGCATGTTAGATCGGCAGCAAATCAAACAGGTTCTCTTAAATCTACTCCTGAATGCGATGGATGCTATCGGAGAAACAACCGGAACCCTCCGCGTACGGACCACACGGCTCCCAAAAGCCGATGGAGAAGTATGGAATCAGGTCGAGATCGGAGATACGGGACACGGCATTTCAGCCAAAAACCTCGAACACATCTTTGATCCGTTTTTTACTACCAAGCATGCGAGCGCCGTGAACGAAGGAACGGGGTTAGGACTGACGATCGCTCATCAGATCATTCGGGAGCATCGAGGAGAGATTCACGTGCAGAGCACGGAAGGGATCGGAACGACCTTTCTCATCAATCTTCCCTCCCATCAAGATTAGAACCCAAGGAGCGCTTGTGGAAAGCTCGGCTATGAGAAAACGAGTGCTGTTGATCGATGACGACCCTCGAGTCCGCGCTTCTCTCAAGATGGTTCTCGAACCGATCTATGACATTATCCAAGCCAGTGATGGACATGAGGGACTCGATGTGTTTCGGAAGGATGAGCCAGACCTCATTCTTCTCGACGTTATCCTCCCGGGAACGGACGGCCTCGCGGTGCTTCAAACGCTTCGGATGGAAAGCAAAGCGACCCCTGTCATCATGCTCACCGGCACGAAATCCGTCAAAACAGCCGTCGATGCTATGAAACTTGGAGCCGCCGACTATCTCTCCAAGCCATTTGATGTCGATGAGCTCCGCATCGTCATTGATCGCGTTCTGAATTCTTCCGAATTGGAGCGGGAGGTCAAGCACCTGCGAGCTCAAGTCGTCCAACGCTATGCCTTCCATAATTTAATCGGCAAAAGCCAGGGCATGCAGGAAATCTATGCAAAAATCGAGCAGGTCGCAGACAGCCGTACCACCGTACTCATTACAGGAGAAAGTGGCACAGGAAAGGAATTGGTCGCAAAGGCCTTGCATTACAACAGTTCCCGTCGAGAACGCCCGTTCATCGCACTGAACTGCGCGGCGTTGCCTGAAACGCTCATTGAAAGCGAGCTCTTCGGCCACGAAAAGGGATCGTTCACGGATGCCACCGCTCGGCGCGTCGGACAATTCGAACTAGCAAACACCGGAACGTTATTCTTAGACGAAATTGGAGACTTAAGTCCGGTCACACAGGCAAAGCTCCTGCGCGTCATCCAAGAACGAGAATTTACGAGAATCGGTGGAGCCCAGTCGATTAAGGTCGATGTCCGAATTGTAGCGGCGACAAACAAGAATCTTGACGATCTCGTCAGAAAAGGACAGTTTCGAGAGGATCTTTATTACCGTATCAACGTCATTGCCCTCTTTCTCCCCCCCCTGCGTGAACGTGGTGAAGATATTCCCCTTCTGGCCAAACACTTCCTGGGAAAACGGCTGGAAGAAGAACGACGGCCCCGAATCGAATTCGGGAAAGATGCACTGGAACTGTTGTCTCGTTATTCTTGGCCAGGCAACGTTCGCGAGCTGGAAAACTTTGTTGAGCAAGCGTTCATCTGGTCCCAACAGGCTGAACAAATCACCTCGGAACATCTACCAACACTGGTTAAGAACAACTCACGTTCCACATCACTTCGAGACGACACCCTCTCCGGCCGTATGTCGCTTGAAAAAGCCGTGATGGAGTTTGAACGGGAGATTATCCTTGATGGGTTGAAACGAACCAACTACGTCCAAACACACGCCGCAAATCTACTCGGAATCAGCCGACGAATGTTGAAGTACCGCATGGATACCCTTGGCATCGGTCGCCCAGACAGCACTTCCGTCACTCAAGAATTTGATCAGCCCATGCAAGAATGACACACTTATGTACAAGAATGTCACATTTATTCACATATTATCCCCATTGTCATGTTGATAAAATAGGCATTCCATCATTCATGAATTCTACTTATAGTTGTTGATCACAATCAACCCACTGCATATTGAAGCACATCGTAAATGCACAAAAAGGAACAAAAATTGCTTACCATTTATCTCGGCTTGGAGTAAGCGGCGAGTATGATCACAGCGCCTTGTCAGGCTGAAGCACAACCAACCGTCCTCGTCGTTGATGATGAACCTGGGCCACGCGATGCCCTCAAGGTAATACTTCGCACCTTTTGTAAAGTTCGTTCTGCTGAAAACGCCAAGGCGGCTCTCGAAGTTCTCAACCGAGAACCTATTGACCTGATTACCCTCGATCAAAAGCTTCCCGATCGCCACGGACTCGACCTCCTCATTGACATCAAACACAACAGCCCTGACGTGGAGGTTATTATTGTCACGGGATATGGGAGTTTGAAATCAGCGATGGAAGGCATTCGCCAGGGGGCTGCAGGCTATTTACTGAAACCGTTTAACGTGAATGAGCTCACGACTCTTATTCAGCAGACCATGGAGAAGAAACGTCGGCTCGACTTTCTTCGTCAGTGCCTTCGGACACTGCCGGATCTCTGGGGTTCAAAAGAAGAGAGTGCACGCGCATGGGGTGACGTGAAGGCAGGCTACGCTTCTCTCTCCATCAATACGCAGGGAGATGCTGCTTTCCAGCAAGACGATATGAATCTGCTTCCGCTTCTGTCCGATATTCTGGAGGCCGCAGACCGTCAATTACTCACCCATTCGAGTCGAGTGAGTTTTTTTTCCACATTGATGGCCAACCGGCTGAATCTCACGACGTCCGAGCAAAAATCACTGGCCCTGGGGGCCTTTCTGCATGATATAGGGAAAACGAGCCTCCCCTCATATCGATTTTCAGAAGACCAGGTTCTTTCGTCTGGTGAAGCATCTGTATGCCCTGAACATTCCGAAAGAGGCGCACGGATGATCGCACCGCTTGGTTTACCGATCGAAGTGGAAGCAATCATCACATCCCATCACGAGCGCTGGGATGGGCAAGGATACCCGCATGGACTCCAAGGCACGGAGATTCCGTTGCTGGCCCGCGTGGTCGGCATCGCGCAAACGTTCGATCATTTGACCGCCGATGCACCTGGGCGCATCGCCCTTCCGCTGGATGCGGCAATTCGTCATATGTCGGCTCAATCTCATACCCAGTTTGACCCGCTGTTATTGGAACTCTTCCTACAGGTTGTAAAGGATTCTCCGATTTCGCCTCCCACCCTCGATATCGCTCCCGCTGCGTGATCTATTCATGGGCCCCGGCAATCAGCTCGGCCGCTGCAGAGCGAGTCTTTTGAGTGATCCGTTCGCCGCCGAGCATGCGCGCAATTTCACCTTCGCGACTCGTCCCGAGCAACGCCCGCGCCGTTGCAACCGTCCGGCCTTTGACTTCCGACTTTTCAATAGAAAAATGATGCTGCGCCTGAGAGGCCACTTGAGGGAGATGAGTGATGCACAAGACTTGATGGTATCGCCCCAATTCCCTGAGCCGTTTCCCAATCGTGGCAGCGACCGCTCCTCCAACTCCCGTATCGATCTCGTCGAAAATCAAGACCGGCACATGATCAACCTCCGCAAGAACCGATTTCAACGCCAGCATCACTCGTGAAAGCTCGCCGCCGGATGCCACACGGGACATCGGCTTCAAAGGTTCACCGGCATTGGCCGACAGTAGAAACTCGACCTGATCGTTTCCATCGGGACCGTAGGCGTCGTTTGCCATGCTCGACACGACCTGGACCTGAAACCGTACTGATCCCATTTTCAACGCACCGAGCTCTTTATCCACTGATTTGGTCAGCCGCTTGGCGGCTTCCGCCCGCTTTTCAGAGAGGGCGTGGGCCAATACCGAGACATTCTGTTGTTGCTCTGCGATGAGACGATCATACCGATCGAGCTCGCTGTCGGATCGCCGGAGCTGCTCCAGATCGTGTTTTACTCGATTGTGCATCTCCAAGACAGCATCGATAGTCCCTCCATACTTTTTCTTCATTTTCTGAATAAGCGCGAGACGATCTTCGATCGCGCTCAGTCGCATAGGGTCAGCGTCCAAGCCTTCGGCATACCCCCGAAGAGAATCGGCAACTTCTTTCAGGAGCACTTTGGCCTCCGCCTCAATCCGAACCGTACCTTCCATCCCCTTGTCGATCTGAGCCAGCTCTCCTAACACCCGCTCCATTGACGCTAAACTCGTCAAGATACCGTGAGCATCCCCCTGAATGAGCTCCTGAGCTTCTGATGCCAATTCAGTCAAACGTCCTGACGCCCCTAACTTCTGACGGTCGGCTTGCAGCGCCTCCTCCTCTCCCACCCGGCACGCAGCCTCATCTAATTCCTGCAGTTGAAAGCTCAACAGATCTTCCTGTTGGGCCCGCTGCTGCAGAGCACCGGCCAGCTCAGCACGTTCCCTACGAGAGCACTCCCACTCATGGTAGATCAAGTGATAACGAGACCGTAGATCCAGCAGGCGACCGAATGCATCCAACACCTCGAGCTGCGCGGAACCGGATAAGAGCGATTGCTGGTCGTGCTGCCCATGGATATCAATAAGCGTACCGGCAAACTCTTCCAGCACATGGACCGGGCTTAAGGCTCCGTTGAGGTACACTCTGCTTCTTCCTGAGCGCGCGATGATGCGTCGAATGATGAGCTGAGAATCATGCGGCCCAAGAACTTCTCGGGCCCGCAGCTGTTGAAGGAGAGGATGTGTGAGTGGAATGTCGAACGAGGCTTCAAGTAGAGCTTCGTCTTCCCCGAATCGAATCTGATCACTTGAGGCTCGCCCACCGATAAGAAGCGCCACGGCATCGATCAATAACGACTTCCCGGTCCCCGTCTCTCCGGTGAACACGGTAAACCCCGAGTCCATAGTCAGACTCAGTTGTTCGATAACGGCGAAGTTAGTGATACGCAGCTCAGTGAGCATAGCTGCAACAGCAGCAAGACCTTGCTAACTGCAAAGAACGCCTAGAAACACTGAACATCTATCTACCGAACGAATGCGTCACCGAAACGGCAGGGCTCACGGTCCAACAGTCGATCGAGGAAAACCTCCGCAAGTAAAAAGGTGCAGTCTACCCCGTGACACGTTGAACATTGCCACGCAACAACAAGACGAAACCAACGGTCCGCTCTAGATTCGCGCTATGCAGTCCCCGCATGCTGAGCAAGTAATGAGTCAATCACTTCTTTGAACTGGCGTTTGGGCCTGGCTCCTACCAGCTTTTCAACCTGTTGGCCGTTCTTAAAGAAAAGAATCGTGGGGATACTCATGACCTGGTAACGACCCGCTACCTCAGGATTCTCGTCAGTGTTCAATTTTCGAACTTTCAACTTCCCGACATATTCAGTTGCCAGCTCGTCGACGATGGGAGCCACCATCTGGCAAGGACCGCACCAGACGGCCCAAAAATCGACCATGACGAGTTCCGAAGCCTTCATGACTTCGGCATCCCACGTTGAATCTTCAACTTTCAAGGCGTCACCTGCCACGTCTGCGTCCTCCTTCAGGGTTGAGATCATCCATCTATGACTACCACGGCATCGTACCCCACTACCGTTTTTAGTGTCAAACGGGGATCACCGCCCAGGTTGAACACCAGGTAGCGCGGTGCCTACGTCAGAGGCCTGTGGAGGAAGACCATAGGGACCCCCTGGTGCTGCCCAAGGTAAACCCCGTTCTCCCCATAGCAGCGGGCTCAAGAGCGTCCGCATGACGGCAGTCCCGGCACTTTCAGTCCAACCGATTCCGGTCAGGCTCAACATAAAGCTGTATTGCTCTCGATCCGGAAATTTCAAATAATACAATCCTACCGACCAACATCTGCAGGGGTTCTGATACAAAGCCACCACGTCTAATTCAGGACTTCTACCATGTTTAACGTCGTAATACGCCTTGGCTCCGATCGTCCAGCCCCAAGGAGTGCGAAATGCGCCGCCCATAGTCGCAAACTGGATTTCCTTCGTCGGAGCAAACACCTCATTGAATGAGATCGAGTTCCACAGGTCGCCGCGCCTGACTCGATTCCCGTCCCGCGTGTAACGCTGTCCCACTTCGAAATACCAGTTGGTTCCCTCTTGAAATCGAAGGTCCGTGTTGAACTGGCTTACTCCCGGTTGGTAGGGATCAAAGAACGCATCAACCGTGAGGTATCGATTGATCGGAGGACGCAACGCCCAAGCCTGCGCCTCGCGGCCGAATATCGGCATATCCAACTGCGAGACTCCTGAAAGAGGCGGAAGGTTATTGCCGATCACGGCCCGCATCCAGATATCAGAAAACTTCTTCCCTTGAATAGGAATCGTCGCGGGCTGGAGCGGCTGGGTGAACGACCCCAGGAAAGGAGTGACGCCCGGCGTAAACTCCCGGGCCAGCGTCTGCACATCGCCGACATGGTAGCTCTGCGCCAGCGTGAGATCGAGCCAATTGAACGCCGTCTTCTTGCCCGACTCCAACACGCGACTCCGCAGCATATAAGTCAGCAAGTTTTTCTTTGGCAGATCATCAACTTGGTCGATTTGCGTCAATTTTGATTGGTCGGTCGACGGAACATATTCATACATGACGGAGGGCTCAATGGTATGCAACAGGCTGTTTCCGTCAGCAAGAGCAAAGCGGCGAGTCACTTTCGATGTCGCATCCACCCCCAACCAAAACGTCTCTCGATGCTGCCCTTCGTCCGATTGTGCGCCTCTGGTGTAATAGACCTCGCGAAACTTTGCTTGCGGTCGAATCCCGATGACATGCCCGAGATGAATCACATCCGTCGAAAGACTTGGAACCATATTGAGCCGATTCAGTGTAAAACCCTGATCTCGATAAAAATTGACGTAGTTCCCTTCCATGCCGAACAAAACCGGCGAATTGAACAGCGCGACATGGGGGAGGCTATAGCCGATCTCAGGAAGACGTTGGAACGTATCCTTTCCTCCGGCCTGCAGCGGCTGCAGATAGAGACCCAAGAGATAGAGGTTGCCGTACGACAAGCGCTGCGTCAGCAAGAGGTTTGATTCAGAGCTCGGTGAGGCGCGGAGTATGCCTGAGTTACTCAGCTGTTGGAAGTAGTTGGGGTCCGTGACCAAATTGGCATTGGCGCGAAGCAGCAACGTATCGGTGAGATATTGCGTGTGGCTCCCGATGAGCGAAACTCTCGCCTTTTCGACATCTTGCGCTGAAGTACCGCTCAGAGCAACATTGGGAAGCTCCGTCTGTTGCAGATAGCTCACATACCACTTGCCTCGCGATCGCGCGTCCAAGATATAGCGATACTCAAAATCTGATCCATAACCGAGATCACTGTAGTACGACGGCGTGACGGTCAAGTCTTGGCTCGGATTGATCGCCCAGTAGAAGCTTTGTTTCAGGTGAAACCCGAAGCGATTGTCATAGCTCGGGATCGGCATCAGAAATCCGGTTTGTCGTTTCGTCAGCGGATACGAGAACGTCGGAAGTGGAATCGTCGGGACGTCCAAGACGCAGAGCCAGCCGCCTTTGAATCCCAGCGTGTCCCCCATGGTCATATCCAAATCTTTAAACCGAAAGCGCCAGGCCGGCACTTCTCCCTCTTGCGCATCGCAATTGGTGAAGCTCCCCTCTTTGACTCGGTAGTGATACTCTGAAAATCGCTGTAGGAGACGACCGGATATGGATGAGTTTGTTCTCGGAGTATAGAGCCGGCTATGCGTCGCCACGCCCGACTCCGTATTGATATTCAATTCCATCCGCTCCGCCGTCACATCAGCCTGCGGGTCCGTTAAATGGACATGCCCGACGGCGGTCAGAATTCCCGGCAAGACTTGAATGGTGGCATGGTCGGCCGTCAGCGTAATCCCCCCCTGCTGAATGACGACCGACCCATTCGCTTCGTAGACGTCTTCCTCTTGTCGATAGTCGATGCGCTCTGCCGTAATGTCGAGAGGGGCCGATCCAGAGGACGACATCCCGGGACCCACTCCGGTCTCTGCTGCTGATCCAGGAAACGGAGCCAGTAAGAGAAGCGCGACGAGAAGAACCAGCTGGCGGTGGATGCACGCGAGACGACCCGCCATGCTACCCACGAATCGGTGATAGCCCACAGCCACGCACGGCCGCTTTGATGTCCCCGAGGAGCATCAACGAGCCGGCAATGCAAATAAGATCTTGCGGCATCGCCCGGCGTTTGACGGCCGCCAAGGCGTCCATCGGCAAGACGGCCTCAAAGACCGATCCTTGCCACTCATGCAAGGCGGTCCGGAGTTCCTGGATGGTCGCAGACCGCGCGAGCGTCGCCTGCGTCAGCACGATATCCGACACAATCGGTAACAGCGGCTCGATAAATCCACGGCGATCTTTATCTCGCATCATGCCCCAGATAAGAATGATCCGAGAGGCAGGGTGATTGGCGGAAAACTCCTTGAGATAGTCCGCGAGCGCATGCGCAGCGGCAGGGTTATGGGCGCCGTCGAGCACGACGGTGGGAGACTCGTCAATCGATTCCAAACGACCTTCCCACGAGACCGTCCGCAAACCGTTACGAACAGCGGCCGAATCTACCTCGATCCCCGCTTGACTCGCTGCATCCAGAAGCGCCAGCGCACAAGCAGCATTATCCCATTGGTGACGCCCCGCCAGACCGCATGAGAGATCCTCAACCACGCGAGTGACTCCCCGATACGTACGTCTCTCCGGAGGACCATCATCGAAGCCAAAATCTTGGTCAAGATGCCACAGGGGCGCCGACCGATCTCGTGCAATCCCACGCAACACGCGTTCCGCATCTCGCCTCATTCGTCCGATCACGACCGGCACCCCAGGCTTAATGATTCCCCCTTTTTCAAAGGCAATCACGTCCTCCGTGTCTCCTAAATACTCTTGATGATCCAAGCCGATCGTCGTAATCGCACAGGCCACCGGGTGCTCCACCACGTTGGTGGCATCGAACCGTCCACCTAATCCGACTTCAACTACGGCGACATCAACCCTTGACTCAGCGAAATACAGGAACGCCAGAGCCGTCGTCATCTCAAAAAATGTCGGGTGCAGATCTTCATTGAGCACGGTCCGCAGGCGCGCGATCAACTCCTCAACCTGGTGTTCGGCAATCATGCATCCATTGATACGAATCCGCTCTCGGAAGTCGATGAGATGAGGGGAGGTATAGAGCCCGACCCGCTTCCCCGACTGCTGAAGAACCGCCGCCACCATCGCCGCCGTCGACCCCTTGCCGTTGGTTCCTCCGATATGCAGCACGCGTAGAGAGCGGTGGGGATTGCCAACCCGCTCCAATAGAATCCGCATGTTCTCCAGACCCAGTTTGATCCCATGCGTCTGGAGCGCGTAGAGGTACTCGATGACGGAGGCGTAGCTCATCTACAAGTCGGAAGGACGCAGAACGCTAAAAATGATTCACGAGGGTGCCGACCGTCTCTTTGAGGCGCTTGCGCTCGACGATCATATCGATCATGCCGTGTTCGAGAAGAAACTCGGCCCGTTGGAACTGATCCGGCAATTGTTGCTTGATGGTTTGTTCGATGACACGAGGTCCGGCAAACCCGATCAACGCTTTGGGTTCGGCAATAATGACATCGCCCAACATCGCCACGCTGGCGGTGACGCCACCGAACGTGGGATCGGAAAGGATCGAAATAAACGGCAGTTTCGCCTCACCCAGCTTGGCGACGGCGGTCGATGTTTTGGCCATCTGCATCAACGAGAGGATGCCTTCCTGCATCCGCGCCCCTCCGGAAGCCGTGACGAGGATGACCGGTAGCTTCAGCTCCAACGCCCGATCGACCGCACGACAGAGCTTTTCCCCGACTACCGATCCCATACTCCCGCCCATAAAGCTGAAATCGAAGACACAAAGCACCACACGCTGCCCATTGATCAGACCTTCACCGATGACGAGGGCATCCTTCCGGCCCGTCTTGTCTTGGTGCGCTTTCACACGATCGCGATAGGGCTTGGTATCCTGGAAATTCAAGGGATCCTGTGCTTCTAAGCCTGCATCCCATTCTTTGAATGTCCCCAGATCGATCAGCAATCCAATCCGTTCAGTCACCGAGATTGGAAAGTGATAGTCGCACTTCGGACAGACTTTGTTATTCCGATCGACTTCCTTACGATAGACGATTTCCCGGCAATGATTGCACTTGAGCCACATGCCCTCGCTGCCTTTAGACCGTGGCGGCTGAGCAGACTCTGTGGGTTTTTCTTTCTTGAACCACGCCACCGGTATCGCCTTACGTTAGCCGCGAGTTACGTGACACTTCGTTTCATCCGAACCGGTAGAGAATACCATAGGCCTCTCCTCGATGCATCTTTCTGAACATCGGGGCACGAGTATCGAGTCGCGTCAGTGTCCGAACATCGAGGGAGTCACCTTCACCAACATCCAGACTCCGACCACCACGCTGGCAAGGCTGGCAACCCCTTGTACTGCGACAAACAGGCGCCGACTGACGGAACGAGACCAAATCACCGGAATGCTGATCGTCATCCCAATCACCATCATGCCGAGGATCGACCCAAGACCGAAGATAAGAATGGACAACAGCCCGGTCGCCACGTCCGTTGTCGTGGCAAGAATCATCAGCATGAGCGCCGCTGATCCCGCCAACCCGTGCGCCATGCCGATACAAAAAGGACGAATGGAGTCGGTCATCCAATGTCGATGCCGGTGATTGTCCTGTCGTTGATGGCTGTGAAAATGCACATGCGGCTCACCCTCATGGCGATGGCTGTGTACATGCCACCGCTCGCGGTACAGTCTGAGCCCCAAGGTCCCGCCAAGCACGATCAATAGAACGCCGACCCCTGATTCCGCGATGAACTCGAACTCGGCAGGAATGCGCAATTCCCATATCAGAACGATCGCCCCGACCAACAACAGCGTCACCGTATGCCCGACCCCCCACCAGAGGCCGACGGCACTGGAAGCCAGCAGCGACGGCCGCTCAGCCAGTACCGTCGAGACCGCAGCAAGATGGTCCGTATCCAGGGCATGTCGTAGCCCAAGCAAAAAACCAACGCCTAACAATGTCATCAGTTGCGTATCAGGCATGCTGGCCCAGCACATGAGCGGCTATGATCATGACAACCCCACGAGCACATTCACGTATCAGT
>CABVRR010000029.1:0-7062 GCA_902500705.1 uncultured Nitrospira sp. | reverse complement strand
TCACCCACCTCGGGCATGCATCTCCAAATGTGGGTCTTCTCGGAGACGATCGATCTCGATCAACCCTCCCTCTCGAAGTCCCGCTTGTTCCAAGGCCTTACGCGCCTCAGCTCCTCGATCTCGACGAGCGGCCCACCCGGATCGAATGATCTGTCGCATCTGCTCCGGATGTTCATTCATCCGGAGAGGCTTGCGAAGGTCGATGCCTGATCCTGCGTACAAGCAGAGGTACCACAATCCGTCGGCCGTAAGACGACTGCGGTCACACTGAGCGCAAAACGGCGCCGTCGTCGACGGAATAATCCCAAAGATCGTCCCGTCCGGCAAGTGAAATCGTTGGGCAGGAGCTGCCCCGCGCTCAGGCATAGGAGCGATTCGACCATAGCGTCGGGCGAGTGCATCGAGGATCATGTCCTGAGACAGCACCTTGTCCATGCTCCATTCGTTTGCTCCACCGACATCCATGTACTCAATGAACCGGACTTCAGCCTGATAATGTTTGGCAAACTCGATCAATGGGCTCAATTCATCATCATTGAACCCGCGAATCGCGACGGTGTCGAGTTTGAAGTCGGAGAAGCCTACTTTTCCGACCGATTCAATACCGTCAAGCACTCGGGAAAACTCATCCCGACCGGTCAATCGGCGGAACCGATCCGGCCGCAGCGTATCTAAGCTGACGGTCACCCGGCTGAGCCCCGCATCGTACAGCGCTTGCGCGTACTCAGCCAATAACACACCGTTCGTCGTCAGGGCCACTTCGGTGATCCGCCGGTCCTGCAAGAGCAGGCGCACCAGCCGTGGCAGATCCCGCCGCAACAGCGGCTCGCCGCCGGTCAATCGAACCTTATCCACTCCCAAATCGGCACAATAGCCGACGAGCGTCGCCATTTCCTCGAAGCTCAGGATATCCTCGCGTGGGAGCCAGACATATTCCGGTTCCGGCATGCAATACCGGCAGCGAAGGTTACAGCGATCCGTCACGGACAGCCGCAGACTTCGCAACGGACGCTCATAGCGATCGACGACCGGCACCTGCGCAGTATTGACCGACCTGAGGTTCATCACAGTTCTTCCCGCTTCAGCGATCACTCAACCCCGCACTCCCTTGATTTTCCGAGGCGCTAGGGATGCTCCTCAACCCACACCTCTCCATCGGGAGTATGTTCCAGCTTCCAAATCGGCGTGATTTGCTTCAGCTCATCGATCGCCCACCGACAGGCCGTGAAAGCGTCGGCTCGGTGCTCCGCACCGGCGATGATCAGCACAATATTTTCACCGATGGCAATCTCCCCATACCGATGAATTATAAGCAACTCAAGAATGTCGAAATCTCTCAGCGCTCGTTCTCGAATATCACGCAGCTTCTTCTGTGCCATACCTTCATAGTGCTCGAAGGTAATGCCATCGACATCCCGTCCGCGAGATCGATCTCGGGCAATGCCCAAGAACGTGGCAATACCACCGATTCGTTTCGATCGGCTGCGCACCCGATCCAACTCCTGATCGATAGAGAAATTTTCCCGCTGAACTCGGACAAACTGACTATCGTCCGATCCTTCGTTCAGTGAAGTCCCACCGGCGAAAGGCGGCAACAACGCAACCTCGTCTCCGTCTCGAATGAGCGTTTCGTGATGGGCAATTTCTTGATTGACCGACACCAACACCTTCTTCTTATGGATCAGTTCTCCGATTTGCGGGTGCGTGACGTTGATCTGATCGACCAAATCCTTGACCTGCCGCCCGTTCTCAATCGCCAGCACGAGAGCGCTTTGATTTCCGGCTAACGATTTCGTGACTCCGAACAGCTGAACCGTGATCACCGTTCTGTCCCCTCCGCAGAACCTGCTCTCTGGTAAACTCCTGATTTCCCACCAGACTTGGAGAGAAGACACACGTCGTTGAAGCTCATGTCTCGATCCACGGCCTTGCACATATCATAAATCGTCAATGCCGCAACGGTGGCAGCCGTCATGGCTTCCATCTCCACTCCCGTCGGTCCCGTTGTCTTGGCAGTGGCTGTAATGGTGATCGAACAGCGCCCCGTTGAATCGGGATGAGGCTCTTCTTTGAAAGAGATATCGACGCTGGCAAGGAGAATCGGATGGCACATCGGAATAAGATCCGGTGTTTTCTTCGCCCCCATGACCCCGGCGACCTGAGCCACTGCCAGAACATCGCCCTTGGCAATTTTCCCTTGTTGAATCTTTTCAAGAGTTTCGGGAAGCAGAAACACCCTCGATTGCGCAGTGGCAAGGCGGTCGGTCTGATCCTTGCCGCTGACATCGACCATTCGAGCTCGGCCCGACTCGTTAAAGTGAGTGAATTCAGCCATTTTATACGTTGAATCAGTGCGTTGTGATTGATATGTAGCGGGATTATAGGTGCCGTGAGAAACGAAGGTCAAGCTGAGGGGCACTGACCATGCCTACGCAAGCACACACTCCTACGCTTGCTGGGGAATCAATCCTAGGATCATTTTAGATTCAGGACTCAAATCGTTTCAGATTCAGTTCACCTCGCTCACGTACGTCAAAAATCCTCCGTTCATGTGTATATCCCTAAAATTCTGCGCAGATCCTCGGTTTGACGCTTGGCGCAAACTTTGCTTCTGCTTCCAACACAAGGCTCGTGTTCGTTCTTTCGAACTTCAGGTTCCACCGAGGAGGCATCTGCGTGAAAGCGGTCAACTTTTTCTACCTCGATGAGGAGCAGCAGTGGTTGGGCTACTTGCGAGACCACCCTGATTACTGGAAAGAAGCAGCGTCGTTTGAACAGCTGCGTTCCAACCTTTCATATTTGGACTTTGACCTCACTCTGATAAAAGCATTGAACGACGGCAAGGCAGCCTGACGCATCCTCCGGTGAAATCCATTCAGACACAGGACACTTCTCGTTGTTTTAACGTAGGCCACACCTCACTCTATATCCAGGCAGATCACATTCTGATTCATCACTCGCCGACCTGGACTTCACTCCGTATCCCCCTCTTTTTGCGGTCTGGAAAAATACCGACCGTTTCAGTACACTCTTTCGACGCTCCAGCCGTTTTACGGAATTAAGGAGAGACACCGCAGCACCGCTTCACGATCTTGCAGCGAGGATTTCAATGGGATTTCTCAGCAGACTTCTGGATATGCCGTCGTTCAATGGCGCCACGAACGCGCTTTTGGTCGAATTAGCCATTCCCGAGCTCACGGAATCGCAACGCGCCCAGTTGAAAGGCCGGGTGCTTGACCTCTACCGAACCCACAAGGCTTCAGCCGAAGCGACCGACGTGATACTGACAGAACTCAACCAAACACCACGCATCTTTCAGCTCATTATCGTGGCGCTTGCGATGAAAGATCTCGACTACCCGCTTCCGTTCAAAAAAGAAAAGGTCCAGAAAATCACGGACCCTTTTGATCCCATCCACGCGGATGAATACGCCATGCGAGCGGTTGCTCGACGTTTAAAATGGCACTACGGCGTCGAGGTCTGTATCGCGAACGAGTCGATCAGCTTTGACTCGTGGTAGGCCTCTAGTCGCTTGACAGACCCATGATGCGCGGTTATCCTTCCACGGTTCCCTCATTCCAGCCAGGAGGCACGAGAAACGATATGCGTAGTTCTGCTCTGCGAATGCTGTTCCTTGCAATAATGATGTTTTCCCCGATCCTTTCGCTCCTCGCGACATCCGTCCATGCTGCGGACTTTAAGATGGGCGTCGTGGACCCACAGTCCGTGTTGGAAAAATCCAAGGCAGGAAAGCGAGCCCTTGAAGGACTGAAGGAATATGTCACGACCAGACAAAAGCTCCTGACCAAAGATGAAGATGACCTTCGCAATTATGAGAAGCAATTAAAAGAACAACTGAAGGACCAAGCCTCCAAGTTGACCGACGCGGAAAAGAAAGACAAAGAAGGACAATTCCGGGTCAAAGTCCAAGACTTCCAGAAGCGTGCGCAGGAATTCCAGATGGAGTTTCAGAAAAAGCAGAAAGAGTTGGTCGACGAGTACATGAAGAAAATCTCCGTCGCAACACAGACCGTTGCAGAAAAAGGTGGCGTGTCGATCGTCGTCGACAAGGGGAGCGAACAGACCGTCAAGATCGTGATCTACAACAAGGACACGATTGATCTGACCGAGCAAGTGGTGAAGGAGTTCGATCGGGTCAACAAATAAGTCATGCAGCCGTCGACGCGGCTACTCCAGCGGGTACCCGGCCTCTCGCCACGCATGAATCCCGCCGTCCATCGACAGCACATTCCCATATCCCATCTGTTGTAACGCATCGGCCGCCAGTGCCGATCGATACCCTCCCCCACAATACAGCACAACCGGGGCTTGCTTATCGGGAATCACTGTCTCGATATCCCGCTCGATGATTCCTTTCCCAAGATGTCGTGCGCCTCGCGCATGGCCCTTGGCAAATTCTTGATCTTCCCGAACATCGATGAAATGGAACTGCTCACCATGGTCGAGGCGAGCCTTTACCTCGGCCACGCTGCACTCTTTGACACGTCGTCGTGCCTGTTCAACCAGTTGCAAGAATTCTGGATTGTGCTTCATGTTTCATGTCTCCTTCTTCAAAACAGCGCCATCTGTTCGACACCAGGACGGCGAAATGTCTGGGGAATACCACTGATGAGGTCGTCTGTAAATCCGGCCCGCCGTCTGGCCAAGTCAAATAATTGCTGGATCAACTCCCAATACGGTCCCTGTCCCGCCTGCCGCGCGAAGAATCGACTCTCCGTCAATGCCCCGCCCCTGACCTCACGCAGTCGATTGGCAATCTTTCCGATCCGTTCTGGGAATGCTTCCCCCATCCGATCCAGAAACACTGACTCCAGACTGCCGGATAGTCTCAATAGGCTATGCGTAGCGGTACGGGCCCCAGAACGGTACGCTCGATCCAGCAAGTCAGGAATATCGTCCTCGTTTAAGCCGGGGATGACCGGCGCAATTGAAATACCGGTCGGGATACCGGCATCGGACAGTGCTTTCATCGCAGCAAACCGCTTTGTAATCGACGGTGCATGCGGCTCCACCTGGCGGGCCATCTCATCCGAAGAGAACGGAATACTGAAATACACCGAGACCCAGGCCTCTCGATGCAACCGCATGAGCACATCAAGATCGCGAAGGACCAACGACCCCTTCGTGATGATCCCGACGGGATTGCGATAGTCCGCACACGCTTCGAGACAGGCACGAGTCAACGCATACTCCGCTTCAAGCGGCTGGTAACAGTCTGTGTTTCCTGAAAAAAGGATCAGTTCTCCCTGCCATGACGGCTTCTCGAAAGCCTGCCGAAGCAAGTGCGGCGCCTCTTTCTTGACCACAAGCTTGGTCTCGAAATCGGTTCCTGCGCCGAACCCCCAATACTCATGCGAGGGCCGCGCATAACAATAGGCACAGGCATGAAAGCAGCCTCGATAGGGATTCACACTCCACCGAAACGGCAAGTCTGGGCTGTCGTTACGGCTCAAGATCTCTCGACTGTCGTCCGTGTAGAGCGTTAGCCTGGCGATGTCAGCCGGTTCAAGCAGATCGCGATGCTGTGAGTCAAAGGGGTTGGGTGGATTGGAGATCCGTCGCATAGGCCTATCCTGTCCTTGAAGCTCAATCGATGTCAATTCTCTCCGCTGCGTAGAAAAATCTTGATCCCGTCACCTGATCGCTGCGTTGACTCTCTGAAATTCAGATGCTAGATTCCAACCGCTTTTTAAAGAGCGACCTGTGTACGACCTGAAGCAACTCCGCGACAATCTCGACCACATCCGTACTTCCCTCGCGCGACGCGGGCATGATGTCCCGTGGGCAGAGATCCAAACATTGAGCGAAGAACGGCGAACCGTGACGACGCAAGTCGAGCAATTCCGGCATGAACTTAATCAAGGCTCCGAACAGGTGGCTCGACTACGCCGCGCCAAAGAACCGGCTGAAGAGGCTATGGCCGCGATGAAGCAGGTGCGGGATCGCATTAAGGATGCCGAGGGAGCCCTTCGAACGGTCGAAGAGGGGCTCACTGATGCCGCGCTGCGCATTCCCAATCTCCCGCATACCTCGGTCCCGGTAGGAGCTGATGCGTCGGAGAATATCGAGATCCGTCGCTGGGGCACTATCCCGTCTTTTACAAGTCCCCCCAAGCCGCATTGGGAAGTCGGAGAGCATCTCGGCATCTTGGATTTTGATCGGGCTGCGAAGATCGCCGGCGCCCGGTTTTCCGTCATGACCGGAGCGGGGGCCAGACTGGAACGCGCGCTGACAAACTACATGCTTGACGTTCACACCGCCCAGTCTGGCTATCGAGAGGTCGTCCCTCCACTCCTGGTGAATCGCCCAACCATGACAGGCACCGGTCAACTGCCTAAGTTTGAGGACGATCTCTTTCGGTTGAAAGACGAAGACTACTTCTTGATCCCGACGGCGGAAGTGCCGGTCACGAATCTCCATCGTGAGGAGATCCTTAGCGAAGACCGCTTACCGATCCGCTATACAGCCTACACACCTTGCTTCAGACGAGAGGCCGGATCCTATGGGAAGGATACGCGAGGCCTCATTCGGCTTCATCAATTCAATAAGGTAGAGCTCGTGGTATTTACCACACCGGATCGTTCCTACGACGAACTTGAACGGCTGACAGGCCATGCCGAGTCAATCCTACAAGGTTTGAATCTCCCCTATCGCGTCATGACACTGTGCACAGGTGATTTGGGCTTCTCTGCGGCCAAGACCTACGATATCGAGGTCTGGCTGCCGTCTCAACAACAGTACCGAGAGATTTCATCCTGCAGCAATTTCGAATCGTTTCAGGCCAGACGCGCGAGCATCAAGTACCGGCCAACCGGAAGAAAGAAAGAGGCGAAGACTGACTTTGTCCACACGCTCAACGGTTCCGGGCTAGCCGTCGGGCGAACTGTCGTGGCCATCTTGGAAAATTTCCAGCAGCCTGACGGCTCGGTTGAGATCCCCACAGTCTTGCGGCCCTATATGGGAGGGCTGGAGAGAATTACAAAAGAATGAGTTTATCCGGACTCGCTCCCGATCGAAGCTCCACAGCGCCGAACGTGACGG
>CABVRR010000028.1:19978-35331 GCA_902500705.1 uncultured Nitrospira sp. | reverse complement strand
GTTCTGCCCTCACCTTCAGCTTCTGCGACTGATACATGAGCGTTTTAGGATCGAGGGACGCCCCCATGCGTTTCAGCGTCACGCGCATCAAAAACTTGCCCGCCACTTCGTAGGGATCAAGTTTTGGATCGAGATCCGCCGTCGCTAGTTGCACCTGGGCAAGCGCCTTGGCCGCAAGCGTCAGCGACGCCGGCAGCGGAACGCCATGCCGGAACCCGATGGCACTCATTTCTTGAAGAAGCGGTCCGATCTGCATGTCCGCCAGAGCCGCCTTGCGATACTTCGCCATGACTTCGCCGATTTCGCGTTTGAACCGGGGCACGTCCAGATCGCTGCGGTCGAGAGAGCCCGTCATCATCAGCGTGACATCGCTGAGAAAATCGACATCTTCCCGCCACAAGGCCATCAGCAACAGCAGCAAATGCTCGCGCACATCGGCATCGAGAGCCCCAACCATCCCGAAGTCGAGAATGTAGATGCGATCCTTCCACCACATGAGATTGCCCGGATGTGGGTCGGCATGAAAAAACCCGTCGACCATGACCTGCTTGTAATAACTTTCCAAAAGCTGGCGGGCGGCTTCGACACGCTCCGGTCCCTCCGGAGCCCGTGCGATCGAGCCTCCTTGGATTTCTTCCATCACCAACAATCGTGCCGTCGACAGTTTGTGGTGCACCGACGGAACGGCCAGATGGCTATAGTCGGCGAGGACCGTTCTCATCCGATCGATGTTTTCGATTTCTTGCTGAAAATCCAGCTCGCGGTGCAGCGAGGTGGAGAGGTGCTTAAACACCGCCTCCATATTCACCACTTGATTGAGGGCGGGACGTTTCCCGACTTTCTGGGCGAATATTTCCAACAGAGCAAGATCCTGTTCGATGTCGCCCCTCGCGGTGGGGCGCTGGACCTTCATGACCACGCGGTCTCCGTTTTCAAGAGTCGCCCGATGGACTTGCGCGATAGTCCCGGCAGCCAGCGGTTTCGGATCGATCGACTCGAACACGTCCTCCCACGGCACGCCCAATTCTTGTTCAGCCACCCGCACGACTTCGGACTCAGGCATCGGAGGCACATGACTTTGCAACAGAGTGAGCTCTTCGATGTATTCCGAGGGAAGAAGGTCCGGACGAGTCGACAACACTTGGCCGAGCTTTGAAAACGTCGGTCCCAGCTCTTCCATCGCCGATCGCAATCGCTTGGCTTGTTGTCGGCGAATGGACACATCGGTTTCATCCGACCGGCCAAACAGCTCTTTCAAGCCATGCTTCGCCATCACTGTGGCAATATGCACGGCGCGCGATGCCAGATGCGGCTCCGCAGCGTGAGACTCAACCTGAGACGGTGCAGGCCGCATGCCTTCGGCGCCGAGCTCGCCGTCCACCGATTGCGTATTCACGATCACAACCGTACAGCGAGCGTTGTGACTGATCCGGTTGGGGACATTACCAAGTAGAAATTGCTTTCGTCCGGCCATTCCTGAATTACCGACCACCAAGATATCGACGGCTTCCCGCTCGGCAGCCTGGAGAATGGCCGATGCCGGATTCCCATCCGTGACGGCGAGGGCATGCCCACGCTCTCCGGCAATCTGACGTACGAAATGGGTGAGATCCTCATTGGCCACGGCAACCTTCGTGAGTTCAGCCGCGCCGAATTCTGTCGTGGCGGGATGCTGTGGCTGGATGATCTGCACGACGAACAGCTCCGCACCGTATCGTTCGGCAAATTGCGCAGCCCAGAGCACAGCCTGATCGGCCGTCTTCGAGCGGTCGGTCCCGACCATGACACGGCGGATGCCGCTGTTCGAAGGATGATGGTTCATAATCTTTCCATGCCCCACCGAGAATGTTGATTCGAGTATGACGACTGCCGCAATCCCAAGTCAACGAAGCGCGGATGGAGAGGACATTCTGTCTAAGTATCGACGGTGAAAGGCTCAACCGGTCATGTCGTAACGCACAACGCGACACGACGCCGGTTCGTTGACGGCTCAGCAACCACATCCGTATGATCGTTCTCCCATGGCCACGACACGACATCATGAGCGGGGAGAGATCAATCTTGCCCTGCTCGTTGTTCTGCTTATTCTCATCATCATTGGGGTGTGGACCTGGAAACGGTTGTCGATCGACTCTCAGGACTATATCGTCGACCAAGCCTTGCCGATCGGTGCCGTCAGTCTGGCGACCATCGCACTCCTTTCGATCCCGGTCAAAGCGATATTTCGTCGGCGCGTGCGAAATCAGGAACGAGCCCGGCTCTTAGCACTGTTTGAACGAGAACCGGTACGGGACAAGAAGCTGGATTTTGCCTTTGCCCTGCTGGAAGTGAATGAGTACCGGGTTGAGGGGCTGGAATCTGCAGTCCCCGCCTTGAAGGAAGTGTTCACCACCACCTTGGAGCGTGCTCTGGGTGATAAACAGCATCGCATCAGAGGCATGGCAGCCAGTCATCTGGGAGCGTTGCAAGATCGATCGGTCGTGCCGCTTCTGGTGAAGGCGCTGGAAGACGACCACGCCTATGTCCGTTCCTGCGCCGCGCTGGGACTAGGGCGACTACGTGCGACTGAAACACGCGAGCGCTTGAAGGTCGTGATGGAACAGGATTGGGATCAAACCGTGAGAAGCCGTGCAAGAGAAGCGCTGGAACGGATGCGAGGGTGACAATCCCGTGACTAAGGACTCAACCTACTCTTCCATCCACTCGATCACCGCGATCTCCGGCCGACAGTTCAACCGAAACGGGAGAAACGACCAGCCTAATCCACGGTTGACATAGAGCCTGTGTCGGCCGGATTCGTACCAGCCAGCTATCCGTCCATTGCACCCAGGAGGAAGCCAGAAGGTGGGGATTCCCGGCACTCTCCATTGTCCTCCGTGACTATGCCCGCAGAGAATCAAGTCAATGGCATGATGCTCCCCGACAGACTCGAGGATGTTCGGCGCATGGGCCAGCAACACCGTCACACGCGAGGCGGCGCGAGGCGGAACACATCGGAGATCGGCACGATGCAGCGACGGGTCATCGACGCCGACAATCGCCAGCTCCCCCCTATCCAATGACACGTAGGCACTTTGGTTCACCAGCAGGGTGATCTTGTGCCGATCCGCCAACTCGGCATACTGTGAGACCGGGACACCGCTGTAATGATCGTGATTCCCCAAGGTCATATACACAGGCGCTATGGCGCGAAGCTGTTCGAGGAAGCGAAAGAGATGAGGGAGTCCTTCCGGCACGTTGAGGAGATCGCCCGTGAGGAAAATCCAATCAGGGCGACGCTCTCTCACGGTGGTGACGATACGCTCGTGCCTCGGAAGATAGCGGTCCAGATGCAGATCCGTCAGATGGATGGCGCGACGACCGGCAAGGAGCGGATGTCGCTGCGTAAGGATGGATACCTCTGGATCGGACAAGCCCCATTCCCACTGCGGAACCAGGCTGAACGCCCGATAGAGCGGCTCGCTGAGGGAATGACCGATACACGACCTTGCGCGATCAGGCCATGATACGGTCACCCGCCTGCTCATCGCCCAACCTGCCCGTTACGTGGTCGTTTCCGCATAGATAAAAAGTATATCATGGGCTTATTTTTGGCCAGATTGGACGACACCTGGCCGAAAACAACCGTGATGCCGACGAAGGAGCACCCGTGACGCAACCCATCGACCCGTTTCTCACCAGTACCTGGCCTGGAATCGGGGGGCAAACCCGCACTGTGCCGGAAGACTTTCAGGTGGAGGAACAGCCGCTCTACCTTCCTTGTGGTGAAGGCGAACATTTGTACGTGACGATCACCAAACGTGGGCTGTCCACTCCGGATCTGGTCCGTCGACTCTCCTCCACCCTTGGGATCAAGGCACAGGCCATCGGCGTGGCTGGGTTGAAGGACGCACGAGCCGTCACGACTCAGATGGTGTCTCTTCAACATGTCACACCGGAACAACTGGCTCGGCTGAAGATCGACGACACGCTCCTGAGCCTTCACGTGCTTGGACGCCATCGGAATCGGCTGCGAACCGGGCATCACTCCGGTAATCGTTTCCGGCTGGTCATTCGCAATGTCGCCGATCATGCGGCTGAAACCGTGCCAGCGGTTCTTCAGCAACTGCGCACATCCGGCGTGCCCAACTACTTCGGCCCTCAGCGGCAAGGAAAGGCCGGCGACAATTACCAAGTCGGCGCCGCACTCCTTCATGACGCCAGTCGGCGTGACAAGATGAATCGCAATCAGCGCATTTGGTATCTCAATACCTATCAATCATTTCTCTTCAATCGGATCGTGGCACGACGCATCAATCAGATCGATACAGTCCTCGTCGGCGATTGGGCCATGAAACAGGAGAACGGTGCTTGCTTTCACGTCGAAGATGCTGCGACGGAACAGCCACGCGCGGATCGTTTTGAAATCAGCCCGACGGGGATTCTGTTCGGCTCTCGCGTATCCTGGGCCACCGGAGAACCAGGGGAGATTGAGAGCGCTGTCATTGCCGAAGCGGGGACCACACAAGAAGCCCTCGTCGCCGCCGCCAAGGCCTGCGGATTCCGTGGCGAGCGACGCGCCTTGCGCGTCCCGCTTATCGAACCGGATTGGGCTCTGGATGGCGACGTTCTCACTCTCTCCTTTCGTTTGCCCCCCGGCGCCTATGCGACCAACATACTTAGGGAACTGATGAAAGCACCTTCTGCACGGTTCTGACCGCGCAGCCGTTTTCGATTTCCTTTCCCCGACAGAATCAGGTGGTAAACTATGGATGTTCATAAGGAACACTCCGATGGACCACTGTGAAGAACAGGTGTGGCTTCATGGCCACATCATCGACTCGCTGGTACTGGCGAAAGTGTTGGATCTCATCGTGATGATGGGAGGCACCTTTGACCTGAGCGATGTGCACATCGGCAGGACAAAAGAGGAACCCTCTCGGGTTCACATTCGAATCCACACGACCTCCAGAACACTCCTAGACAATATCTTGAAAGCAATCCAACCCCATGGCGCCTCCATCGCCCGTGAAGCAGACTGCCGGACCGATGCCGCCCCTGCCGATGGTCTGTTACCCGATGACTTCTATGCCACGACACATCTGCCCACTCAGGTCCGAATCGATGGTCGCTGGGTCCCTGTTGATCGAATTGAAATGGACCTCGCCATCGTCGTGGATGAACAAGGCTCGACGGCCCACGCCCTTCCCATGGGAGACGTTCGACAAGGTGCGCGGATCGTGGTCGGCCGAGAAGGTGTGCGCGTCACACCGTTGCCGCGTCCGCAAGAGCGAGACGTCTTCGGGTTTATGGGATCGCCGGTGTCGACAGAACGGCCCCATGGTCATGCGATCTCCGATATTGCAGCCCGCATGAGACGGTTGCGTGAGCAACGCAAGCAAGACCACGCCGATTCACGGGTGTTGCTGGCAGGAGGACCGGCAATCATTCATGCCGGAGGCCGAGAGGCGCTCACGTGGCTGATCGAACAGGGATTTATTCATCTCCTGTTCTGCGGCAATGCGCTGGCGGCGCATGACATGGAAGCCGATCTGTTCGGCACGTCACTCGGCTATGGATTGACGGCAGGGCGCGCAGTTCCACATGGCCACGAGCATCATTTGCGAACGATCAACCGAATTCGCGCCATCGGCAGCATAGACGCTGCGGTGACGTCTGGGGTAATCACGCAAGGAATTATGGCTGCCTGCGTTCGGCATGGCGTGCCGATGATCATGTCTGGAACCATTCGAGACGATGGCCCTCTGCCCGGCGTGATCACCGACTCCGTGAACGCGCAGAGCGCCATGCGGGCGATGATTCCCGGTGTTGGATTGGCCCTATTGGTCGCCTCGACACTGCACGCTGTCGCCACCGGCAATCTGTTGCCGGCAACTGTCCCTACTGTCTGCGTGGATATCAACCCGTCGGTCCCGACGAAACTGACGGACCGCGGCAGCTTTCAGGCCGTCGGCCTTGTCATGGATGCAGCATCATTTCTCACAGAACTAGCCAGAGCGCTGGGAAGGACAACATGAGCCGTCTCCTCGTGTGCCCTCCGGATTATTTTGGGATTGAGTACGAAATCAATCCCTGGATGCAACTCAGCAACCGCGTCGACCACGAACGGGCAGTTCGCCAGTGGCATGCACTGATGCGCGTATTTGAGCACGACCTGGGCATCGCGCTGGAGCGGATGACACCTATTCCAGGCCTGCCCGACTTGGTGTTTACCGCCAACGCCGGCATCGTGGTGGGACGAACGGCTGTCGTCAGTCGCTTTCGCTATCCTGAACGACAGGGTGAAGAAGCCCATTTTGCACAGTGGTTTCGCAGCCATGACTATGACGTGATGCGGATCGACACCGATCTTTGCTTTGAAGGCGCGGGGGATCTGTTAGGATTTTCGGACTGCTGGTTTGGTGGCTATCACCCGCGATCAGACATCGGCGTGTTTCCGCTTCTCAGCGAACGGTTTCATCGGGAAATCATCCCTCTCGAACTGGTCGACAACCGCTTCTATCATCTGGACACCTGCTTCTGCCCCTTGAGCGGTGGCGAGCTCCTTTATTTCCCGGCTGCATTCGATGCTTACGGCCGGCAGGTGATTGCCGATCGTATCCCGACCGCACATCGCATGGCCGTCCCGGAGAAAGAGGCGGTGAAATTTGCGTGCAATGCCGTCTGTATCGGAAAGCATGTCGTCCTTCCAGCAGGATGTGTTGCAACTCAGACATGGCTCCTCGCACGAGGGTATGAACCGCACCCGGTTCAGCTCGATGAATTCATGAAGTCCGGCGGGTCGGCTAAGTGCCTCACGCTCGCGCTGGACTGAGATCTCGGCGCGCTGCGCCAATCACATCGACACGGTGCCATCCGGCTTCTCTCAACGATTGATGCGTGGCGGTTGATGTTCTATTTTTTCCGAAAGAGAAACGCGCCGTACATGCCGGCAATCGCGATCGTGACGAGCTCAATCGTCAGAAGCATGCGGCTCACGATGGCTTCCGAGGCCGGAGGCGAGAGAATGAACGACAGGCCGAGAAACTCCGGCGCCTGCGTCGGTGGGGTTTCCCACGGAGGGAACAAGCCGGCCAAGATCAGCGCGGCGACCATCCCGTAGAGCACCGTGAGATTGAGTTGATCCGGCGGCGAGGTCCTAGAGGGTCGAGAAGCCGGCGAACGATCGGAACTACCGTCGAGCTGGCGGCCGCATTGAATACAGAAACGGTTGATCTCCGGCTGTGACCGGTTACAGGCAAGACAGATTTGCATCCTTACACGATCCCTGTATGGCGTCTACATACAGGGAAACGTCAGAAAGATGCTAGAGGGAAGCTGGTGCCGTTAAAAATGGTAGGTGACGCCAAACGAAAAGATGACCGGATTATAGATAGCTTTGAAGCCAAAGGCTCCGGCCTCGTTCGCATCAAAATTAAAGGTCGTGTAGTTGTACCGGACCTCGCCGAATCCGGCAAAGTGTCGTGTGAAAAAGTACTCCGCGCCGAGCTTCATATTCAGACCGACCCTGGTTGAACTCTGCGTTCCTTCCAAACCGGCTATCGTGGTTTTGACACGGGCCAAAAATATTCCAGGACCAATGCCGACATAGGGTTGAAACCTTGCCTTGTGATACCGCAGCATGAGATTGAACGGCGCGACTGTAATGACTCGAAATAGATCACCCGAGAACTCGCTGATTGCATTGCCACCCGAGATAGGGCCAACTCCGTTCAAGATCGATCCTGGAATAATGCTGACTCGTGTCGGTTGTTGCTCAATGTGAGGGGTTGAATAGTAACTTTCCAGTTCAAGGCCGAACCAGGGTACTTGTGGAAAGTAGTACCCGACTTTCCCTCCAAATACCGGGGAGCCGGCCAAGTCGCGACCCGACATCGATCCATGAGGCGTGAGCGTGGATCCAGGGGGTCCACTAAGATCCGTCAGATCAACTCTCGTGAGTTTGTTGTTATCGCCGATCAATGTGGTTCCGATTTGCCCCCCGACGTACATTTCTGAATAGGCATCCGGTGCATTCAGCCCTAAGGTACCCCCTGTTTGTACTAAGGCAGCTGTAACGATTACGGTGTAAACCCATGTAGCATATCGATGTTTCATACGAATACTTCCAGGCTCTGTTTCATCCTAGCTCCTCTGTTTCCAGGCAAAGGCGGCACCTTTTTGCACCACCTACCAGCGCTGAGCAAGCCACATGCCATTCACTCGTATGCCCATCTTTGAGCCTGAGGCACTCTGGACCGACCGGAGAGCCTCGCACCATTCATTGACAGGTGCGCAAGGGCTTCCTATATAATTCGCGGTTCTCAAAAGGTGTGTGACGCTGTTGTCATGCGTTGAATCGCGTATGTCGACCACTATCAACAAGATCGGGGTGATTGGGGCCGGCGCCTGGGGTACGGCCCTGGCCAAGCATCTGGCTGAAAATGGACTGGAGATTCGTCTGTGGGCCTATGAGCAGGACGTCGTCAACTCCATCAATACCTCTCACGAAAACTCAGTTTTCCTCAAAGATGTCCGTCTTCCTCCAAGCTTGACGGCCACCTCCTCACTTGCCGAGGCTGTCCTGGGCCGCGATGGCATTTTGTTTGCCGTTCCCTCGCATATCACCCGATCCGTCTTGCGTCAGTTGACGCCTTGCTTTTCGACCCCCGTACCGTTGGTATGTGCGACGAAAGGCATAGAAGAACAGACGGCGAAGCTGATGACTCAGGTGCTGGAGGATGAGTTGCCGCCGTTTATGCACCGCTCTCTCATGGTGCTTTCCGGACCGAGTTTCGCGTCAGAGTTCAGTGCCGGCAAGCCGACCGCCGTCTGTCTGGCCGGTCACGATGAAGAGTTGGTTCGACGATTTCAGCGTGCGATGATGACATCGGTCTTTCGCGTGTACGCGGATACGGATATCATCGGCGTCCAACTCGGCGGCGCTTTGAAGAATGTCATGGCGCTGGCTGCCGGGGTGATCGATGGGCTGGACCTCGGGCTCAATGCCCGTGCGGCGCTCATCACCCGAGGTCTGGCTGAAATCATTCGGCTGGGCGCGGCCATGGGAGCGGACCCGCGCACATTCTACGGACTTTCCGGGGTCGGCGATCTGATTCTGACGTGCACCGGCGCGCTCAGCCGAAACCATGCGGTCGGCGTCCGGCTCGGCAAAGGCGAGCCGTTGGAATCGATTATGTCCGGCATGCAGGCCGTGGCAGAAGGCATCAGGACGAGTCGCGCAGCCCTCACGCTGGCCCGCCGACATCACATCGATATGCCGATCACGCAGGAGATCAATGCCGTGTTGTATGACGCCAAGTCTTGTCAAAGCGCTGTCCGTGATTTGATGGAACGAGATGCGAAATCTGAAAAGGGGTGGACATGAATCCGGAAGGACTCGAACAGTTATTACAGCAGGTGCGTCAGGGACGGATGCCGGTGGAACAGGCACTGCAACGCCTGCGGTCACTGCCGTTTGAAGATCTGGGCTTTGCCTCGCTCGATCATCACCGCTCGCTACGGCAAGGGTTCCCTGAGGTGGTGTTGTGTGAAGGGAAAACTACGGCGCAGGTCATCGCCATCGCCCGGGCACTCATCAAGAAACAGGGGCCGTTTCTTGCCACTCGCGCCGATCCGGCAGTTGGACGCGCGATTTGTCGTCTGGATCGGAGAGCCCAGTACCATCCTGATGCACGGATCGTGTCGATTCGAGCCGCCAAGCAGAAGCTACAGGGCCATATCCTTGTCGTCACTGCGGGAACTGCCGATGTGCCCGTGGCGGAAGAAGCCCGTGTGACTGCCGAGGTGATGGGAAGCCGTGTCGAGCGACTGTACGATGTCGGTGTCGCCGGGATCCATCGGCTGCTTGGAAAGAAAGATCGGCTGTTTGAGGCACAAGTCGTGATCGTGGCTGCCGGAATGGACGGCGTCTTGCCGAGCGTCGTCGGCGGCTTGGTCCACTGCCCGGTCGTTGCCGTGCCGACCAGTCGAGGCTATGGCGCGAGTTTCGGGGGAGTCGCGGCGCTGTTGACGATGCTCAACTCCTGCGCGGCGGGGGTGGGCGTGATGAATATCGACAATGGATTCGGCGCCGCCTGCCTCGCGCATCGGATCAACATGTTAGGAGTGACGAGCTAGGTGTGGGGGAAACAATGGGAGGTCTATTTCACTTCCAATAGGCCCCGCTTCGGCCAGGCCACCATCACGGTGCGCAATCCTTTTTCTCCGCTTGCCAACAACTTTGTCCGCACTTCATACGAATAAGTTCCCGCCTCGACAAGTTGTTTTCGCTGATCCTGGCCGTCCCACACCAGTTCGATGGACACCTTCGATCGCTCTGTCTCCTCATCCAAAACTAGGGCGCTCCCGATCGGCTGTCGATGGGTGAGAAACCGCAACGAGGCTTTCGAGGGAGAGCTGATGAGGGACGTCACCTCCAGAATCGCTGATTCATCCACGACTCTGGGAAGTTGAACCATCACGGAAAACTGAAGAGGACCGTCACCCAAGGTATACGGCGTCGGGGTAATGTTGAGCCCGACAATCTTGAGCTGGGGCTCCGGCCTGGGCGCACGAGAGGGCTTCACTTTTGAAAAACTGTCTGCCGGAAACAAGGCGGTCAGACAACCACACAGAATGAGAAGTCCGAGCAAGACTTTCGTGTGTTGACGAGTGTGTACCGTTTTCAATGAACTCATTCAATCTGCTTCCATGAATAAGGGTTACGCGCTCACCACGAGGCGACTCAATCGTATCCTTAGGGGGATAACACAGCCTTCTTGGGCTGTCAACGAAGCGTCGACAATGAACCAACGATTGCCGTTCACCGACGCCTTCGGTAATATGTGCGGTCGTTTTATCCATCACTCTCGTGAGGCATCTGGTGAGCCGGCATTTGCACTTTGATTGTTTTTCCGGAGTCAGTGGAGACATGGTCTTGGGCGCGTTGGTGAGCGCCGGCTTGCCCTGGGCCGAATTCCTCACGGGTCTCAAGCGCTTACCGATCAACGGGTATCGCCTTCGGAAACGGGAGGTGCACCGTGGGGCTCTCCCGGCGATCAAAGTCGATGTGCTCATCCAGCAGGGGTTTGAGCGTCCGCTGACCCTGTCGCGGATTCGAAAAATTCTTGATGCCAGCACGTTGCCAAGCCTGGTCAAGCAGCGTAGTCGGTCGGTCTTCGATCGACTCGCTGAAGCCGAATCCGTCGCGCATGGCGTCGATATCAAGGATGTTCATTTTCACGAAGTGGGCGTGATCGATTCGTTCATCGATGTCGTCGGAGGCGTGCTGGGTTGTTATCTCTTGAATGTCGATCGCATCACATCTTCTCCCATTAACGTCGGGAGCGGCTCCATTCAGACGTCACACGGGCTCTTACCGGTTCCAGGACCGGCGGTGGCAGCGCTGGCAAAGGGGATCCCGATCTACACCGACGGCCCGCGACAGGAGCTCGCGACGCCCACCGGAGTGGCCTTGCTCCGAACATTAGCGTCGGAATTCGGCGCCATGCCGGCGATAAAAAGTATGGCGGTTGGCTACGGTGCCGGGGATCAAGACCCGGAGGGATGGCCGAACGCTTTGCGTGTGTTTCTCCAGAACGAGACCGGCTCTGTATCGCGCCAAGCCGAACGAATGTTGCAGATGGACACGAATCTCGACGATCTGAATCCACAGACCTATGAATATGTCATCGAACGACTGCTGGAAGTAGGTGCCGTCGATGTCACGCTGGCTCCGGTTGTGATGAAGAAAAGTCGGCCGGGAATCGTGTTAAGCTGCCTGGCCTCGCACGATCAGTCGCAAGCCGTCCTCGAAGTTCTTTTTCAGGAAACGACCACGCTTGGAGTTCGACTGCATGAGGTCAATCGGCAGATCCTTCGTCGACGGTTCGTGTCCGTCACAACCCAAGGAGGACCCGTTCGCATGAAGGTCGCCGATGTCGGGGCCGGATGGGAAAAGGCCGCGCCGGAGTATCAGGACTGCAAGCAGATTGCCAAGCGAACAGGGCGCCCTCTCAAAATCGTCATGGAAGAAGCGCTACGAGCCTACCAACACACACACACGAAGAGTCAACCGCTGAAAGAACGAGGGCGAACGTGACCGTTCTGTACTATGTGCTCCTTTTTATCGTTTCTGTCGCCGTCACGCTCGGTGGCTGCGCGCTCTTTACCAACGCCATCGAGTGGTTGGGCAAACGGCGGGGTATCTCTGAAGGTGCCGTCGGCAGCGTGTTTGCCGCGATCGGCACGACCCTACCTGAAACCTCGATTCCAATCATTGCGATTTTCTTCGGCGAAAGCCGGGAAGAGGCTGAGGTCGGCCTGGGTGCCATCTTAGGCGCCCCGTTCATGCTCAGCACACTAGTGCTGCCCATACTGGCCATGCTGTTGCTGCTCTATGCACGAGCCGGAAAGCGGGCCGCCCGGTTTCAGCTCAACTATCGTGAAGTGATGACCGATCTCACGTTTTTCATGATCGGATATTTTGTCGCCTTGGGTTGCGCCTTCGTGCCGTCCAAGCTGATTCACCTCATCGCAGCCGTTGGACTGATTTGTTTGTACATTTATTACATGAAGCTCAAGTTCGCACCGGCCGACGGCGAAGAAGGCGGCGAGCTGGAGCCGCTGATTTTCGACAAACACGCCGCCACACCATCGTATGGGATGATCGGATTTCAGGCGCTGTTGGGGTTAGGCGGGTTGATCCTCGGTGCCCATTTGTTCGTCCTGGCGGCAGAATCCATGGCCGGCTTGTTCGCGATGTCGCCGTTGATTTTGGCGCTCCTCATCGCACCGCTCGCGACCGAGCTGCCGGAAATGTCCAACAGCTTTCTCTGGCTCTATCGAAAAAAAGACCGGCTCGCCGTGGCCAATGTCACAGGGGCCATGGTATTTCAGGGCACGTTTCCGGTTGCACTAGGATTGATCGGTACCGAATGGTCGATCGCGCCGTCGGCATTGACCACCATGGTCTTAGCCGTGCAGGCGGTGGGACTCTGTCTCCTGCAGATTCTGATCGGAGGCCTGTGGCGGCCATGGCTCCTTGCTGCCGGAGCTCTTTTTTATATCGGCTACACGGTGCATCTCTATGTCGGTTAACTCCCGATCGGCTCACAGACGTTCCTCCCTTGCTCAACTTCCCTTGCTGGGAATCACGATGGGAGACCCGTCCGGCATCGGACCGGAGGTCATTGCGAAGGCTCTGTCGGGATCGCATATCCATGCCGTGTGCCGCTCCATCGTCATCGGATCGCTTCCCGTCATGGAACGGACGATCAAGGCGCTGAAGCTTAACCTGCGCATCCTTCGCGTCGACGGTCATGAAACGACGGCACCTCGCAAAGGAACGGTGGCCGTACTGGATCCACTGGATACACCCCTGCACAGGTTCAAGCCCGGTCTTGCCGCGGCAGAGACCGGTGCCGCGTCAGTTACCTTCATCAAAAAGGCCGTTGAACTGGCTCAGATCGGTTGTATCGATGGAATGGTGACGGCACCCATCAACAAAGAAGCCATCAATTTGGCTGGCTGTCGATACCCGGGTCATACCGAACTGCTGGCTGATCTTACGCACGCGAATAAATCGGGCATGATGATCGTGGGCGGGCCGTTGCGCATCATGTTCGTTACTACACACGTCGCGATCAGAGACCTCTCGTCGCTGCTGACCCAAGCCAAAATTGAACAAGCGATCCGGTTGGCTCATTTGGCGCTGACCACGCTATTTGGAATCAAACGCCCGAAGATAGGAGTGGCTGCGCTCAATCCGCATGCCGGAGAGCATGGACTATTCGGCGACGAAGAGACTCGTGTGATTCTCCCGGCTGCGCGTGTGTGCCGACAGCACGGTATCCTGGCAAGCGATCCGTTGCCGGCCGATACCTTATTCGGGAAAGCCGTGAAAGGAACCTATGACGGCATCGTCGCTCTGTACCACGATCAAGGCTTGATTCCACTGAAGCTCGTTGCCTTCGGTACGTGCGTCAATCTCACGGTGGGCTTGCCTATCATCCGGACCTCGGTGGATCATGGAACCGCGTTTGATATCGTCGGCAAGGGCATCGCAGATCCCGGAAGCCTGGTAGAGGCCGTCACGCTGGCTGCCAAGATCGCTCGAAATAGAATGGCAACAACTCCAACCAAAAAAAGGCGGATCTGACATGCTGTCTGAGATGTCAAAGGGCTTGACCGTGGTTCGGCAGCAAATTGCCGAATTGGAGACGATCGAGAAACAGACGCTCCAAGATTTGAACACCGTCGCCGGGACAGAACGCTTGACGAAATGGAAAGCCCACACGGCAGGGCTTCTCACCGCTAGTGTGGGCCAGCAAGAAGGACAAGCCTTTGCAAGCATTCAACCAGGGCCATCGTTCACGCATGATCTGGTTGAAGAATTTACCGATCTCGTGGAGTGTTATCGCATGCCATTGAACGCATTGGCCAAGCGATTGGGGCAGGTCCCTCCAACCGGGAGTTGAGAGTGGATTCCACTCTTCCCCCTGCAGCAATCAAACGTCTTGGACAGAACTTCCTCATCGACCCCAACATTGTTCGAAAGATCGTCGCACTGGCCGAACTCACCTCAGCCCATAGCGTGTTGGAAATCGGGCCCGGGCGTGGCTTCCTCACCGAAGCGCTTTGCCGCGCAAGCGGCCACGTGACGGCGATCGAGGTCGATCCGCGCCTTCATGCGTACTTGACTGAACGACCACTCCAATTTCCAAATCTTACGCTCATCCTCGATGATGCGATGACGTATCCGATCGAGCATCTTCCCGTCGGCACCATTGTCGTCGCCAATCTTCCTTATTATTTGTCCACCCCCCTTCTCTTCCGGCTGCTTGATCAACGCGCTCGTTTTCCCCGTATGGTGCTCATGCTGCAAAACGAAGTCGCCGACCGACTCGTGGCCAAACCTGGAAGCTCAGACTATGGAGTCCTGTCTGTCATGGCCCAATATGCAGCGGAGATTTCTAAAGCCTTCAAAGTCTCTGCACAATGTTTCCGCCCTCGACCGGAGGTAGGCTCTGCCGTCGTTCTGTTTCGGACGAGAACGCAAAGGGAACTGAGACTCGAAGAAGAACCACACTTCGCGGCATTGGTGAAAGCCGCCTTTGCCCACCGCCGCAAGACGTTGGTCAATTCGCTCAAAGATCAGGGATATGCCTCCCCAATGCTGACGGAAGCGTTGGAAACGCTTGGACTCTCTTATTCCGCCCGTGCGGAGACTCTTTCTATTGAACAGTTTATTGAGCTGACCCGTCAGATCTGTAGGCCTGACTTCTTGGGCTCTCACCAATCGCACGTACAGACCTGAGACAACTCAACTGCAAATCAGATCGACTCAATCTGTGATCGTGCACACACGAGCT
>CABVRR010000028.1:0-19878 GCA_902500705.1 uncultured Nitrospira sp. | reverse complement strand
GACAACTCAACTGCAAATCAGATCGACTCAATCTGTGATCGTGCACACACGAGCTGCCATCATTGGAAAACCGACGCTCTATACGCTCGGCAAACTACGCAGGGCGCATATGAATCTTAAATACCACGCGTCGACTTTTATCACGGTCTGGCTGTCCGGCATCATTCCGTAGCAAGTCCTGCCTCCCGCGCCCATTCGCAGTCGCCTTTTGCAAGAAACACTCGTAGGCCCAAGGAAGCCGCTCACGAATGACGTCCAGGCTTTTTGCCAAAACGGCAAACGAGCGATCTTGACTCAATCGCAAATTGCGCAGGTCATCGCCGAGATCGTCGGTATACCCTTCAATCACAAAGGCCTCCACGCCTTGTCCTTCAGGCCCGCAAGACATTGAGGCGTAGTGCGGCATCGTTTCGAACAAGAAGGTTTCGGCAGGAGGAAGCAACGTGCTTTTCCCAAACTCAAAGTTGATCGCCGCATCCGGTACTACGATTGTGTGAACACTTGGTTGTGTGTCTTCCTGTGTGGGAGGCAACGGGTCAAGTCTCAGTGTAGCGCTCATCGGTATGCCACGGTTCTTGGCTGGATGAGCCTGTCTGTCTTCGACGCGAGTCACATACGCCACAAGCAAGAGAATGAAGATAACGGCGAGCGAGGTCATCAGGTCCGCAATCCCACTCGTCACCGCAGCTGAGCCGTCCTGAGAGTCTTGTGAAAAACTGGACTTCATCCCTCTCGTTTCCTCCCTGCACGATTACGTGATAGAAGCCGGCTTTGCCGGATCTCGGTTTTTCTGGGCTGAACGCACAGGTTCCGTCGTGGCAGTTGCATGGCTCCTGAGCTCCTGAAACATCGTTTCGATTTCTGATTGAGACAGCTGCACCGGGGAAGAATGTGTCTTCATCGAATGATTGAGATCGCGAATGGCCTCCAGCAAGGGGTTTACTATGGGTCGTAACGCCCGCTGAATCTCATGACCGATCTCGCCGGGCAAATCATCGAACTTCATCGGTGAATGTTTGGCATGTAGGGCCGTGAGTGCCTGCGAAGCAGAGTTCAAAGCCGCAACGGTTGATCCGAGGCGTTGCTGCACAACCTCTACCAGTTGATGGGCAACATTGGCTTGAATCGGAGAACCCATGGCAGCCGAAGGACCGGTCGGCGTTGAGGACGCCTGGACCTGCTGATCGGTCGCTTTCTGTGGAAACATTTCGTCCAGAAGGACAATGCATTCTCGATATCGGTTGTCTAACCGATGCCAGAGCGAATGCTCGAGAAGAGTGAACGCATTGGCGCAGGCCAAGCCGACGATGGAGGTCACAAACTTTCCAGAGAGCCCGTTGATCAATCCTTGGATTCCTTCGATCTCCGACCCGTTCGCATGAAGCTTGCTGAGCCCGATCAAAATGGCGAGAAAAGTGAACATTAACCCCATACCCGTCATAAAGGCAGGAAGCTGTCTGTACAAGCGGATATTGAGATGTGTGGCACAGAGGGATTCGAACGAGAAAAATTCACCGGCGGAACGTTGACTGTGAACGGTCGGCTCAAGAAACCAGGCCGATTGCTGGACGGTGAGGGTCTTGCGGTATGACAGCCACTCTCTGGTAAACGCCTGTTCTGACCGCATCACCCGGTCCAGCGTGTGGAGATCATCAAGATCACGTCGCGTTTCTGTCGACGTATCAAGACGTGCCCGTTTTTTTTCCAATGCCGGGATGACAAGCCAGTCTTTGCTGTCCCGTTGCCGTGCCAAAACCAAAGGTGCGACCGACGATTGAAATCGCACCAACATCCGTTGAATGTGGACCAGACCTCGGAGAAGCACGGCGCTATGCCAAAGACAAAGAATCAGGATTCCCACGGCACCGATCCAGCTGAGCAGAGGACTTTGCAGCCCGCCGACAACCGTCACGTCACGAGTCAGCAATTCCCAAAGGGCAGTGAACGAACCCAATGTATCCATCCCGATGACCTCATTCAGGGTCGAGGTGCCATTCGTGGCAAGAACACAACTTGAGTGTCTCCCTCAACTTCTGTGCCACATGGAATACGGCAAAAATTAACGGCGTATCACAACCTTAGAGGGGTTGCGTCATCGCAGAAAGGAAGTTCTTGCCGAGTGCACGGCAAGTTTTACAGGAGTCGTCGCGAGACTGGCTCCGCACGAGAGCCCTAAGTTACTTTTGAGAGATGGGAACTTGCGGTATGCTTATCACCACGACAACAACGGAAAAGAGGGCACGGTATGCACTTCGTCCGAATCGGAAATCGCGCGTTAAACCTGGATCTCATCGCTCACTGTGAGGTGCAGATCTGGCACGACACGGTCTCGGTCAAGGTGTTCATGACCGGGTCCGCCAATAATACTCCGGTGGTCTTGAACGAGGAAGAAGCCAAACAGTTTTGGCAATACATCGAATATGTCGCAGAGAAACCGGTGTAGCTGTGATGGCGGCGTTCAGCGAACGCGACCGCGCGTTGTTGCGTCACCTTCATGAGCCTGCTTCGAGGCCGCTTGTCGTCTAGTCGATTGACGGCGGCTGTTCGTGGTATGGTTCGGGGGGATATTAGTGATGCGCGTTAAGACACACCCGCTGAATGAGGGCAACCCCATGAGTCAAAGGAAGCTCCTCGGTCGACTTGTCGGTGTTCTGTGTATCGTGCTGTCGGTAACGGGATGCGCAAGTGAATTTTCTGTTCTAGGCGCATCCGGCGAGCCGCTTCTGATTTCTCGGCGAGGCTTTTCGCCGGACGAATGCACACAGAAAGTGAAAGACGACGCCCTCCGTATGGGGGTCACCTTGCGATATGTCCATATCCGGGGTAGTGCCGTTGGGCGATCGCTACTATGGCCCTTTGAGCCGGGGTACGCCTGTGAAGCAGCCATCGGCCCTGAGCAGGTCCCTGCGGGCACATATCCGAGCAATCTCTCCATCCTCTCTCGCGGGTCATGAGTAAGCTGCTCACGCGTCTGATTTTTTGCCCTCTTTTCCAAAGACCGATGTAAACCCGCGAGAAGCGAACCTTCCGAGTTTTAAACACCACAGCCCAGCGCAACTAACCGGCGAGCGCACTTGAGCGATCCTACATGGTCCGAACGCCTGCTTCGATGGCATGTCACTGTGGGTCATGCTGCATCTAATCACACCTGCATAAACCGACCGGATCTTTACCCGACACGCCGCTTGGTGATCATTCACGTATATCGCTTCGTGGATTCGCTTGTTGATTCAGCGGCTTAAGCTATACTTAGTATGTACCGGACCTGATGGTCGGTCAGTGGGGGGAAACGCTTGAGCCCAGAGCGTGATGATCAAAATCTTATTGGTTGAAGACAACGACGTCGATGCACGCCTGACCCAAGACATCCTGGAAGAATGGGGCGGGGGAGAATTCGACATCGCCCATGTGACTCGCTTGAGCGACGCAATGACCCGCCTGGCCCGTGCCCGTTTTGACGCCGTGCTTCTCGATCTGTCGCTGCCGGACGGATATGGACTTTCAACGGTGCGGCAAATGCAAGCCGCGAATCCGACGGTCGCCATCATTGTGCTGAGCGGGCTCAACGACCAGACACTCGCGTTACAGGCTGTCCGGAATGGGGCACAGGATTATCTCATTAAGGGACAAGGACAATCAGAGCTGTTAACCCGCTCAATCCGCTATGCTATCGAACGAAAACGCGCCGAAGAGCGGCTGACCTACCTGGCCCAATATGATCAGCTGACAGGCCTTGTGAATCGCACCCTATTTCGAGATCGGCTAGTTCAAGCCATGGCGCGCAGCAAACGCCTTCAGCAACCTCTCGGCCTTATGCTGCTTGATCTCGATCACTTCAAACCGATCAACGATACGCTGGGTCACAATGTCGGTGATCAACTGTTAAAGGTCGTCGCTGAACGACTCCATGAGTGTGTGCGTGAGGTGGATACCGTTGCCCGCATGGGAGGAGATGAGTTCACCATCATCCTTGAAGGTCTGACGTGCGAGGAGGATATTTCGCTTGTTGCCCAGCGAATCACCACGTCATTGGCGGAGCCGTTCCACCTCGGGGAGCACAGGGCAGTAATCGGGGTGAGTATTGGGATTACCGTATACCCGACCGATGATCACGAAGTCGATGAACTCTTGAAACATGCCGATGTCGCAATGTATCGGGCCAAACAACAAGGAGGCAGCTCGTTTCAGTTTCACATTCCCGATGATTCGCCTTCCCCCACCCACCTGAGCTGATGACCTTTCTTCCTTCTGTCATTCCGAACCGAGATCATCGACCGATCTGAGCCAGTGGCTGGTCTGAAATTGCGTACGCGCCCTTAGGATTTGATTCGAGTTGATTCATCGTCGGAAGCGTCGCCGGCTCCGGGTTGGGATGCGAATCCGGCGTCATGAGAATCCCCCAGTACTGATTGTTCCGACACACATTGTCGACGATCAACCCCTCCGCATGCTGGAACAACAGAATGCCGCTCAGCATGTTGTCTTCGCACAGGTTCCGCACCAGTTCCGGGCGACTGTTTGGGTCGCGGACCGCGATGCCAAAATGATGATTCTCAACACAGCGATTGTCGGCCACTCGAGGTTGGGCACCCGCAAACACGAAGATACCCGACTCCCGATTACGACACACCTCGTTGTCGGTGAATGCGACCCGACAGTCGGGTCCATACAACACCACTCCCGACAAGACGCCTTCCATCGCGCGACATTGGGTGATGATACAGGTGGAGTTGAGTATATTCAGCGCTGAATGTTGGTCGCTGCCGACATACCGGAACGTGATACCGGTAATCCACCCTTCCGGTACCTCTTGGAGATACAGCGGCCCACTACGCCGACAAAACACTTGAACCCTATCTCGTCCTGCACCGACAAGCCGCACCGGTCGCTGCGTGACGACCAGCTTATCCTCATAGATCCCGGGACGGAGATAGACCTGATCTGATTCCCCGGCATCCTTCAACGCCGCGCTGGGCGTCGGATAACAGAGCCGATCCGTGGGATCAACAACCAAGGTTCGCCCACCCAAAGGATTGGCCGGAATGGCCTCTTCACTCATCGTCTCCTCCTCCGGCGATATGCATTTCTTGCTCACAACCTTGAAGAACATCAGAGATTCTTGATGCTACGTTCGCAGATGAAGCGAATCGAGCCATTTTGTACAAATCTGTGTCTTCTTCTACATACTCGTTGAAAACTCTCTCGCACCTGTCGGATTGCATAAGCAACAACCGTCTAGTTAATCGGTAGATCTTCTTCCTGACCTATTAAGACTCTGGCATACCGATTGCGTAACTACACCCCTCGACTGCCGCATGAGAGGATGGAGGACTCTATGATCCGAAAATGTATCGGAATGCTCATGCTCCTAGTCACTTTCTTCCCGGTCGACCAATCCCTGCCTGCCCCTACTCAGCGGCAGGAGACGACTCGCCGATTATACGATCGTGTCATGGATGAATTTAAGCACCGCGACTACGAGGCAGCGATGGCAGGTTTTAGGCTCTTCATCGAACTGCACGGCCAGTCCTCCTTGGCAGCCAATGCACAATATTGGATCGGAGAATGTCAATACCGGACGGGCCGGTATCGGGACGCGCTGAAGTCGTTCTATGACGTCGTGTCGAATTACCCGCTCAGCCCGAAACTAGCGGCTTCCACGTTGAAGCTTGGCCAGACCTACACCAAACTGAAGGATCATGAGAACGCACGTCTGATGTTCGATCGAGTGGTAGATCAATACCCTGACAGCCCGGAAGCGGACATTGCTCGCAAAACCATCGAGGCGACCCCAAATCCAGAAGAATCGACGAATCAATCATCGCAAGAACCCCAGTGATTGATGTGGAGCAAGTCGTCTTGTTTCACTCCTCTGCAGACACCCCCAATCGTGCGGTCAGATCCGGCAGTGAAAGATTTTTCTTCAGCTGCAACTTCGTCAGCTTGATCCCTGCCGCATCAAGTACCGACTCAACGATAGACTGCCATTCATGCTGACGAGGGTGCGACGATTCACGCTCGATCTGCACGACCCGTTCGACACGGCATGACCCGGGATGAACCAAGACAAAATCGACTCGCTTGAGTGCGATCTGGCGCAAAACCTGAGAACGCACCTTTGCACCGGCTTCGACTGAGACGAAGGACCATAACGGTACCTGACTGAACACCAAATAGTGTTCTTGGACCGCCATTCGCAGAAGGTTATAGAGCGAGACCTCCTCCTCGGTGAGCAATCGAGTCGGACCGATCGTCACCCCGTTAGGAATGGTAAACGGTACGATCTGCGTCTTTCGTTGCCTGGCCCTCTTCCGATACCACCAGAACCAGACAATCACGGCTGTAATCACTAGGCCGACGAGAAAAAGTTTCATCGCTCCTCACTTCCGGCGTTTGCGCGGGCGCAGACGGTCGAACCACTGCGGGCCGCTTGGGACAATACAACCCAATATCCTTGGGGACGATGCCCCCGTCACCGACGGCACGTTTCCAGACTCTTCCATCACCGTCTGATAGGCCAGGACGGCAAATGCCACCGATTCCAGCGCCTTACTGTCCCAGCCGTGTGACTCAAACGGCGTGACCGGGACCGGAGCAAAGATGTCCGTGAGATGCTCCATGACCGCCCGATTTCTGACTCCTCCCCCACCCACGATCACATCATCGATTCTCCCTTTGACCCATCGTCTGGCTGTACCGACCGCTTCGGCAGTCCAACGACTACAGGTGGCCAGGAGATCTTCAACCGACAATTGATGTGTGCGTTGCCAATTGAGTAACTCGTCCAACATCTTTGCGCCGAACGCTTCACGTCCCGTCGATTTCGGCGGTGCTTGAGATAGATACGGATGTGCGAGCAGCTTGGCCAAGAGCCTTGAATCGACCCGGCCTTTGGCGGCGAGGCGCCCCTCACGATCCATCAAGGTTCGCCCATTCGTGCTTCGAGACATGATGCCATCAAGCACCATATTGGCCGGCCCTGTGTCGAAGGCAATGAGTTCCGTGGCCCCTGATCCACGAGGCAGATAGGTGACATTGCTGATGCCGCCGAGATTGACGATCAGCCGCGCGCGGCGCGGATGCCGAAACAGCAGGGCGTGGACCCCCGGAGTCAGCGGCGCCCCTTGCCCACCGGCCGCAATATCGCGTGGGCGAAAATCGGCCACTGTCGTGATCCCGGTACGTTCGGCAATCACAGCCGGCTCGGCAATTTGCAGAGTAGACCGTATGGCGCCGACACCCGTATCTTTAATGCCCTGCGGCAGATGATGCACCGTTTGGCCATGAGATCCGATCAGGTCGACATCCTCCGGGGATAATTGAGCCGACCGGATGACTCCGAGGGCGGCGTCGGCAAACCACTCCCCTAAGAGCGCGTTCAAGTGGCAAATATCCGTCACCGTTCCTGACACCGACGCCGAAAGAATTCGTTGCTGCAGCGACCGCGGATAGGGAAGCGAATGAAATGCGACCAGCTCGACGCGGAGACCGGCTTTCCGGCGGATGATGGTGACCAACGCCGCATCGACGCCATCAGCCGACGTTCCTGACATCAATCCGACAACGTTCATCTTCGACATCCTTTCATCCCCGCATGCCTATCGCGAGGCTTCCGGCTGCGCTACGCTAATCGAACTTTGCGGTGCGGTCAAGAAGACGAATGGACAGGGCCTATGAGCAGTACCACGTTCTCGCTCTCATTGACACCCCAAAGACGCGGATGGTAACGTCCCCGCCGATGTTTCTGGTCAACCATGTACGGACGTTGCACCTCCTTCCTCTCCTCGTTGTGCTGGCCGGCGGTGTTCTCTTCTTTGATTCCATGTCGGACGCCAGCGATCCGATTCCCATTGTCGTGACCATTCCCGTTCTGAAGGATCTGACGGAGCAGGTCGGTGGACGCTACGTCCATGTCACATCGTTGCTGAACGGCTACGAAAACGAGCATACCTATTCACCCAAGCCCACCGATTTGGTTGCGGTCCGGAAGGCCAAGTTACTGTTGGAGATCGGCTTGGGGCTTGAGGTGTGGGTTTCATCACTGGTGAAGAATGCGGGAAGCCGATCATTACGAGTCATCACGACTTCCCAAGGAGTCGAACTGATTCACGATGGGGCGGAGGCGCATGATCACGAAGGAGAAATGGGGAATCCACATATCTGGCTGGACCCTGAGAATGTCGCCCTCATGCTGCAGCACATCACCGATGCGCTCGTCGAAGCAGACCCGAGCCATACGGCTGACTTTCAGGCCAACCAAGCCGCGTACCTCCAACGGTTGAGCATTCTGCAAAAGGAACTCCTCGCACGCACACAGCGGCTACCGGATCGGCGTTTCATCGCCCATCATCCAGCTTGGCCCTATTGGGCAAAACGATTCGGCTTTGATATTGTCGGGACGATTCATATGCAATCCGGCACAGAGCCATCCGCCCTTCACCTGCAGGCCCTCATCGAGAAGATTCGAAAAGAGCGTATCAAGGTTGTCGTATCCGAGGTTCAGCTCAGCCAGCGACTCCCGGAGCTACTGGCGAGGGAAACCAAGGCCCGTGTCGTCGTCTTGACGACGATGCCGGGCGGTCTACCGGGAGCTGCGACCTACCTCGACATGCTTCGCTATAATGTGCTCCAATTGACCGGTGCGTTAGAGAGTACCTCCTAATTTTTTATAGAGCCGCTTGAAGGAGCTTCAGATTTCCGTGCCTGATCCTCGTCCCCCGATTATTCGCTTCGACCAGGCCTCTTTCGGGTTTCCCGGTCTTATTGCGCTGAAAGATATTTCGCTCACCATCTACGATGGTGAATTTATCGGAGTCATCGGTCCGAACGGATCAGGCAAAACAACGTTGTGCCGCGCCGTTTTGGGGCTTCTTGCCCCGGTGGAAGGCCATCTGCACATCTTCGACTGCGCCTGCGACGAACTCCGTTGCTACCATCGCGCGAAAATCGGGTACCTGCCTCAGAAAGGCGTCGTTGATCGAAACTTTCCTGTGACCGTCCTTGAAACCGTGATGATGGGCCGCTATGGAGCGTTGGGTCTGTTCACGCGTCCGGGAAGGAAGGATCGAGACATCGCGATGGAGGCTCTGACTCAAGTCGGCATGGACTCGTATAGAGATAATGCACTGGGACAATTATCCGGCGGCCAGCAACAGCGCGTCTTTATCGCCAGGGCCCTGGCCCAGCAACCCAAGGTTCTGATATTAGATGAGCCGACCACCGGTCTGGATATCACCACCCAACACAACGTCATTGAACTCGTGCAACACCTTCATGACGAGCTGAAACTCACGGTCCTCCTGATTACTCATGACATTAATATGATCCGTTCTCGCGTGGATCGATTGGTTCTTCTCAAAACCAGACTGTTTGCCGCCGCCTCTCCGGCGGAAGTTCTCAAGCCGGAGATCCTTCACCAAGTCTACGGCAAAGAGCTGGTGATTACGGACAAAGATCTCGTCATCGTCGAGGATTACCACCATCACCACTAGACTCTAACTTCAAACCATGCTGGATCTCCTCGCCTACGACTTCATGCAACGCTCCCTCCTCGCCGCCGCGATGGTAGGCGGGCTTTGCTCGGTCATCGGGGTGTTCGTCGTGTTGCGAGGTCTGGCGTTCGTCGGTGCCGGCACATCGCATGCCGCCTTTGCAGGTGTGGCGCTCGGCTACTTGATCGGATGGCCGCCGTTGCTGCTGGCCATTGTGTTCGGTCTGGCGACGGTCTGGATTACCGGCTGGGTCGAAGAACGCGGCAGGATGAAGCTGGATGTCTCGATCGGCATTCTGTATACCACGACAATGGCACTGGGCATTCTCTTCATTGGGCTGATGAAAAGCTACAATGCCGAGGTGTACGGGTACCTATTCGGGAGCGTCCTCTCGGTTACACCTGAGGAACTCAGCATCATCGGAGTGTTGAGTGTTCTCGTATTAGGCCTTCTTCTGTTGTTTGCGAAAGAACTCTATTTCATCGCTTTCGACCAAGAAATGGCTGAAGCCTCCGGCATACCGGCACGGCAAATATTTTTTCTTCTTCTGACCTTAGTCGCCTTGACGGTCGTGATCTCTCTGAAAACCGTCGGAGCCATCCTGGTATTTGCCATGATTCTGATTCCAGCCTCGACGGCCTATCAACTGACGCATAGCCTCACGGCGCTGACCCTATATTCGGCAACTATCGGAATCCTGACCTCGGTGGCAGGCGTCTTGATTTCCGCCCTGTGGGACGTGCCTTCAGGGCCGACCATTGTGCTTTTGGCTACCACCATATTTTTCATCGCGGTCTTCTTTTCCCCAAAACGCGTAAAACGCGCACGACTGGTTCATTCTCATTAGCAATATCTCTCTTTACGTCTTCTCCTGCGATTACGCCTCACAGCACAACCGGTCAGAAATACGTGCGACTCTTCCGCCCATCGGCCCTTGCCCGCCCTCCCCTCAGAACGTATGCCGGACCCCGAAGAGCAAGCCCATGGTAGAGATATCACCACCTGAGGGATGGTTCCGATTCCAGACTGCCTCGACATTGAACATCATCCCGCTTGGGGCATTCGGAAACCAGTTTGTGACGGCATAGTCAAGACCACCACCCAACCTCCAGGCGAAAGCATCCGAAACATTTTTCGTATTGATATTCACGCCGATGCCGGTGGTCAAATAGGGAATGAGATTCCCAAAGCGTCCAGGGCGATATTCCAGATTGACGGGAAGCAGCCTAACGGTGTTGACGGATCCACTGCCCGCGTCGACCCCATGATTTTGCCACTCCAACATCATCCCGACGCGGAACCAACGATTGAGTCCGTACATGCCTTGGAAATTAAGGAGCGGTCCGGTCGTCGACAAACCGGAGCTTTGAGTCATGAAGCTTGGCCCCACTCGAAACCCGGCAGTGAATTTGCCTTCTTCCGCCATCCCTTCATGAACCCAACCCCAATCGGCGGCATGTGCGGTTCCGACCATCAAACCGATGCCGACTATTCCCATAGCCACGTACTGTTTCATTCTTCGCATACGCCCTCCTGTGTGAAGAAATCAGCGTTGTGAGCCAACTGTAACCGAGCCTTTGTTTCTGTTGCAAGGTGAGCTGCGTGGCAAGTTTTTCTTCTACGGAATGTATGCGATGCGTTTTTGAAGAACACAGTATTTACTTCGCGACTTGATGGGCATGTTGTACTGTTCAACAGAGCCCGTGACACTCTGAACTCTGTGACCGCTGGAAGAAATAAATGTTCTCGTAATCAGGGCATGCGTCACCTTCCGAACCGAAGCTCCGCCAAACTCAGCCATACCGAATCACTGCGTGCTTACCGACACAGAAGTATGCAATCCTAAGAGTTAATGATGATTGGAATGCACCCCACTGTACGAGAGGAGGAGGCTTATGCAGAGGCAGTCGTTCAAAGCAGGATTGATCGGAGTCTGGATTACTATTCTCATGACCCTGTCTCCGCTTCCGACTCTGACTCAGGCGGAGGAGTTCGGCGGGATCGAACCGGGGCGTTGGGTTCTAGGCTTCCGCGTCGGATTTGCACCGCTGACTCAGCAGCTTTCCGACAACACATCAACGTCGATCGGGCCACTCGTCAATTTCCAAGGGTTGTACAGTCTCAATACTTGGCTGTTGGTCGGCATGATGCTGGAGTGGGAACGCCACAGCGTAAGCGTTGAACAGCCTGACGTGGACCTGGGGCATCAAGATACCGTATCGGTGCTGCCGACCGTGGAAATACGCCCAGTCAAGATGGGGAAAATCATTCCATACGTCAATATGAGCTTCGGTGTGAATGTAAATAGTTTCGGCGAGAACACGGCCATTCGCATCAGTCCGAGCAATACCTTTGCCTGGCGGCTCGGGTGGGGAGCGGATTACAAGCTGAATGAGCAGTTTGCCCTGAACCTGGAATGGGCCTATAAACGGAACGACGGTCATACGACCGGAACCGGCGGGCGGAACGACGACTGGAATGCGTCTTCATTCGGATTTCTCTTCGGCGGAAAGATGTTCTTTTGACCTGATCCGGTCGCAGACTGAGCCGACAGTTTATTGTACAACCGGCGAGAAACCGGTTGCGAGATGCTGATCTATCTTCTTACTCAAGGCGACCGTTCTTGCTTCGACTCCATACCATGCCCGTCTGTTCTTTTGCACTGAAGCCCAGTTTTTCATAAAAACCAGGCCGACGGGTACAGAGCCAGAAGAGTTCTACCCGTGTGAGGCGCGGGTGATTGAGGATGCGTTGGACGATCTCGGTCCCCACACCATGTCCCTGAAACGCTCTATCGACGATCACGTCCCAGATGGTTGCACGATAGATAAAGTCGGTGAGCACTCGACCAAATCCGACGAGTCGATCTCCCTCCCAGGCGCTGATGGTAAGATCGGTATGACGGAGCATTTCCTTCGCATCATCAAGTGATCGATTCTTAGCCCATGGAGCTTGGTGAAACAGCTCAAGAAGCTGAGACGCATCAGGAGGTTCGTTATGGGAATACGTGACGGCGGACTTGAGGGTTGGAGGCATCTTGTACTAGAGTAATCCCCCGAATTGTCTTAAGAGTGTACGAGGAAACTAATGTCAACGCAAGTCCGAACCTGCTCAAAGTGCTTCCAACTCATGTGGCTGAAAGCGGATGAGTACGAAATGCTCGACGATGAAACCGTTCGAGCCAAGTGCCCGCACTGCGGGACCGCCGTTCGCTTCAAACTCGGCAGCATCGGGCCGAACGCATTGGGACCGAAGATGGGACACTGACCACACGTCAGTCGCCGGGACTCTCCGTTCTGAAGGGTGTGCTGGGCTGCGATTCCAACGCGACGCCTGCCACACTACCTCGCTGCGAGTTGCGCATCAGAGTCCTCCGCCCGCACCGTCCAGTTCCGGCTGATTTCCAGGAAGAACTTTGTGAAGTGCTGCCCGATAGTCCTTGAGTCGCTTTTCATCGAGTCGTCCGACCTCGATTTCTCGATCTCGCTGCATTCGTTCTAAATGGTCCAATGCGGAGAGCAGCGGCTGGATGGCCCCGAGAAGGTTCCCGACCTCAAAGGCCTCTAGAGAAGAGACCAAGGATTCATTCAGCGCCTTATACGGAGTGCCGGTGCTCAGGCTTCGCACCCGCGAGACAATGGTTTCAAACCCCTCGACCGCTTCAAAAGAAGGCTTTACCCCCGATGGTAGTGCGCTCAAGTGCACAACGGGTGGAAGTTTCATAGCATAGGTCTTGAGGTGAGACGTTAACCCTCCCATTGCATCGAGCATTTCGCCTGTCAGCATACGTCCTCTTCAACACGCATGACGGTGAGAGGCCTACGCAGCGCCTTCTCTCCCGGAACGATGAGTTGTTCCAACTCATTCATCACTTTTTCCATATCGCCGGGCACCGGCCTCGTGAAATTCTCCACGTTGCCTGTCGCAGGATGACTAAAGCCTAATGTTCTCGCATGGAGCATTACTCGAGGAACCTCTACGCCCTGAACCGTCCGCACCTTTTGCCCACCGTACGTGTGATCCCCCAAAATAGGGCATCCCAAAGAGGTAAGGTGAACTCGCAACTGGTGCGTTCGTCCTGTACGTGGATACAGCAGGACATGGGCTGCGACCTTCCCGTAGCGCCGATCGACCACATACTCCGTCACGGATTCTTTTGGACTGGTCGTCCGTGCGGAAAACTTCTTCCGGTCCTTCACATCTCTCCCAATCGCCAAGTCGATGAGGCCTCGACCTTTTTTGGGAACGCCCCAGATCAGTGCTTCATAGACGCGCGTGATGGTATGGAGCTTGAATTGCGAGGCGAGAGCACGATGCGCAGTATCGGTTTTGGTAATGACCATGACGCCGGAGGTTTCTTTATCCAACCGATGGACAAGACCGGGGCGCTCTTTCCCCCCGATGGTCGAGATCGTTCCACCTGATATTTGGAAATGATGCAACAGTGCGTTCACCAATGTTCCCGTCCAGTTGCCCGGAGCAGGATGAACGACGATACCCGGCGGTTTATTCAATACCAATAGGGACTCGTCTTCGAACAAGACTTCCAGAGGGATCGCTTCACCTTTCATCGAGAGCGGTTCCGGCTTTGGAACGTCCATGGTGATGGTATCACCGGGTTTGATCTTGTGGCTTGGTTTTACGACCTGATCATTGACGCGAATACGCCCTAGCTCGATCAGGCGCTGCAATGCAGATCGCGAGACGTCCCGTTCTCGATTCACCAGGAAGAGGTCCAGCCGTTTAGGCTGCTCTCCGGCCGTAATGATAAATTCCGTGATCATTCGTGGATCACGCTACTAAAGAGCCCCGGTCAAATGCAATGGTGCCGGTAGGCAACGACACGTCGGGAAAGCCGGTATTGTTCTCGACTCGGCCATAGACCAGTCGGTCATCTTGGGTAATCAATCTGTGCAAGAATCCCTACCTCGGTCTATCGTGACGAGGCATGGGTGCATGGAAAAGCTGGGTCAAGACGTACAAGCGGTGGGAACGTATTTCTAATGCGTGCCTGGCTTTTTGGCACGTTCGGCGATCTTTTTGCGAAGACGGGCTTTTTCAAGACTGATCTGTGCTTCTTTGACTTCCGACGGAAGACCGCCCGCTTGAAGTCGTCGCTCCGCTTCAGCAACTTTTTCAGTCGCTCGTTCAATGCTGATATCCTCGGCTTTTTCTGCGACTTCCGCCATGATCGTCACTTTTGTGGGAGTGACTTCTGCAAAACCCCACAGAATAGCCATCGAGTTACTCTGCTCGCCGATGCGGTAGCGAAGTTCACCGATCTTGAGCGTCGACAAGAAATGACAGTGCCCAGGAAGTACACCAAACTCTCCCTCGGATCCGGGAGCGATGACTTCATCGACCTCCTGGCTCAGCAGTTGTTTCTCGGGTGTGACGACTTCCAATAAAATCTTCCCAGCCATCTTCTTCCCTTGTTTTTCCTCCTAGGAAACGGAGGAACAGTTCCTCACCCACGGCACAAAACGAGGAAGGTCTTTTCAGACCATACGGCGTATGCGCGAGGAATGAGCTTGCTCCGACTACTAAACCTTTACGCCCATCTTTTCGGCTTTTGCCACGGCTTCTTCAATTGGGCCGACCATATAGAACGCTTGTTCCGGTAGGTGGTCATACTTCCCGTCAAGAATTTCTTTGAAGCTACGAACCGTATCTTTCAGCTTAACGTACTTGCCGGGTGCACCGGTAAAGGCTTCGGCGACGTGGAACGGTTGCGAGAGAAACCGCTGAATCTTTCGGGCACGCGCCACGGCCATTTTATCGTCTTCCGATAACTCATCCATGCCGAGAATCGCGATAATATCTTGCAAGTCCTTGTATCGTTGGAGCACGGACTGCACGCCACGTGCAATCTTATAATGCTCCTCTCCAATGACCTGAGGATCAAGAATACGTGACGTCGAGTCGAGCGGATCGACGGCAGGATAAATACCCAGCTCAGCGAGTGACCGAGACAACACGGTGGTTGCATCCAAGTGTGCGAACGCCGTTGCTGGGGCCGGGTCAGTCAAGTCGTCGGCCGGCACATAGATCGCCTGCACCGAAGTGATCGACCCACGCTTGGTCGACGTAATGCGTTCTTGCAATGCACCCATTTCCGTCGAAAGATTCGGTTGGTAGCCGACGGCGGAGGGCATGCGGCCCAACAACGCCGACACTTCCGAACCGGCTTGCGTAAACCGGAAGATGTTATCCACGAAGAGCAACACGTCTTGGTTTTCTTCGTCACGAAAATATTCTGCGACGGCCAATCCGGTCAACGCCACCCGCAGACGAGCCCCCGGAGGCTCATTCATCTGTCCATAGACCAGCGCGGCTTTGGATTTCGAAAAGTCGTCCGGATCAATGACCTTCGACTCTTGCATTTCGTGCCAGAGGTCGTTGCCCTCACGGGTCCGTTCACCGACACCGGCAAACACAGAGAATCCTCCGTGGTGTAAAGCGATGTTGTTGATCAGCTCCATGATGATGACGGTTTTTCCGACACCGGCGCCGCCGAACAGTCCGACCTTACCTCCCTTACTGTAGGGCTCGAGCAGATCTACGACTTTGATGCCGGTTTCCAACACCTCGGTCTTTGTTTCCTGATCTTCAAGTTTTGGGGCAGGACGGTGGATCGGATAGACCTTCTTCGCCTTGATCGGGCCTCGTTCATCGACCGGTTCACCAAGCACATTGATCAGACGACCCAGTGTTTCACGGCCGACCGGCACAGAAATCGGGGCTCCGGTATCCTGCACGTCCATGCCGCGCGTCAGACCATCAGTCGTGGACATAGCGATGCTGCGAACTCGGTTTTCACCCAGATGCGAAGCAACTTCGAGCGTGATCCGAATGGCAGGCGTCCCCGCTGACTTGTTCTCTTCCTGCGTGACTTTGAGCGCGTTATAGATGTTCGGGAGTTGGCCGGGAGGGAATTCCACGTCCACGACCGGTCCGATGACCTGAATAACCTTGCCTGTTGCAGCCACGGGATGCTCCTTTCGACGAAACGGGGTCGGCTACTTGAGCGCTTCGGCGCCGCCGACGATATCCATGAGTTCTTTTGTAATCGCAGCCTGTCTGGTCTTGTTGTAGTAGAGCGTTACTTTCTTGATGAGCTGACCCGCGTTGCGCGTCGCTCCATCCATCGCGGCCATGCGGGCACCGTGTTCGGCGGCCGCAGACTCCAGCAAAATCCGGTACGCCTGCACCTGAAAATGTTTCGGCAGCAGGGCGTTCAACAACCCGGCTTCATCCGGCTCATAGAGGTAACTACCGCTGGCCTGTCCTTCTGCCTGCGTCGCGCCGAACTCCGTTTGGGCGTCGATGGGAAAGAGCTTTTCGACGATCACGCGTTGCTGAATGGCAGACTTGAATTCGTTATACACGACGTACAACTCGTCGAACGTGCCCTTCACGAAGTTTTCCGTCAGGTCGCCGCCGATATCGATCGCATGCTCGAAACTCAATTTATCGAAGATGCCGGTCCACTCTTGACGGATCGGCCAACTACGCCGTTTAAAATAGTCGCGCCCCTTGCGCCCGATAAGGCTCAAGTTCACGTGCACGCCTCGCGCTTCACACTGTCGGACGAACTCGGAGCTTTTACGGACGATATTGCCGTTGAACCCACCGCACAATCCACGATCGCTTGTCACGACAAGCACTTCGATCTTCTTGACCTCGCGCTTTTGCAACAAGGGATGAGACGATCGATTCACGCGTCGGCTCAGATTGCTCAGCACCTCACGCATTTTATGAGCATAAGGACGTGCGGACAGGATGCGGTCCTGCGATCGCTTGAGTTTCGCCGCCGCCACCATTTTCATGGCCTTGGTGATCTTCTGAGTATTTTTGAACGCCGCGATCTTACGGCGCAGTGATTGAAGACTAGGCATCGTTACTTCGCGCCGTATCCCATCTTCTGCTTGAAGGTCGTAATGATCTCTTTCAAGCGACCGCCGACCTTGTCGTCGATCTTTCCGATGGTGGTGACTTCCTTCTTCAGCTCCGCATGGTTCTGTTGGATATAGTGGAGATAATCCGCCTCGAACTGCTGCACCTTGTCGATCGGTACATCATCGAGGAAACCGTTGACTCCCGCATAGATGGAGAGCACCTGATCGGCAACCGGCATCGGCTTGTACTGTCCCTGCTTGAGTAATTCGACCATGCGCACACCGCGCGCCAGCTGCATCTGGGTCGCCTTATCCAGTTCGCTCCCGAATTGAGCGAATGCCGCCATTTCGCGATACTGCGCGAGATCCAACCGAAGCGTACCGGCCACCTGCTTCATGGTCTTGATCTGCGCAGATCCGCCGACGCGGGAGACCGACAACCCGACGTTGATGGCCGGACGGATACCGGAGTAAAAGAGGTCGCTGCCGAGATAGATCTGGCCGTCGGTGATCGAAATCACGTTCGTCGGAATGTAGGCCGAGACGTCGCCGGCTTGCGTTTCGATGATGGGGAGCGCCGTCAGACTGCCGCCGCCCAGCTTCTCGCTCAATTTGGCCGCGCGTTCGAGCAACCGGGAATGCAGATAAAACACATCACCCGGATAGGCTTCTCGTCCCGGTGGGCGACGGAGCAACAACGACAGCTGACGGTAGGCCACCGCATGCTTTGACAAATCGTCGTACACGATCAACGCGTGTTTGCCGTTATCTCGGAAATATTCCCCGATTGCAGCACCGGCGAAGGGCGCCAGAAATTGCATCGGTGCCGGATCGCTGGCGCTGGCAGAAACAACCATGCTGTACTCCATGGCATGGTTTTCTTCGAGCGTTTTCACGACGCGCGCCACGGTCGATCGTTTTTGACCGACGGCGACGTAGATGCAGAACACGTTCAAGCCCTTTTGATTGATGATCGTATCGATTGCGATCGCAGTTTTCCCGGTCTGACGGTCGCCGATGATCAATTCGCGCTGGCCACGACCAATGGGAATCATGGCATCAATGGCCTTGATGCCGGTCTGCAGCGGTTCACGAACCGATTGACGGGTGTTGACACCAGGGGCCACGACTTCGATACGAGAGGAATGCTGCGATTTGATCGGACCCTTGCCGTCGATCGGCTGACCGATGGCATTGACGACACGACCGACGAGCGCTTCCCCGACCGGAATTTCCGCGATACGGCCCGTGCGCTTGACCGGGTCGCCCTCTTTAATGCCGACGTCGTCACCCATCAACACGGCGCCGACATTGTCTTCTTCGAGGTTCAGCGCGATTCCGTAGAGACCGCCTGGAAACTCAAGCATTTCTCCGGCCATGGCGCCGTCGAGTCCATAGACCTTGGCGATACCGTCGCCGACCTGGATGACGGACCCTGTCTCTTTGACATCGACTTGCTTGTCGAAGCCCTTGATCTTTTCTTTGATGATCGCACTGATTTCATCTGCCCTGATCTGCATGGCTACTCCTTATTCTCGCGTCAACAGGACTTGCAAATCGCGCAAGCGACCTCGGACGGTGCTGTCGACCACTGTGCTGCCGATATGAATCTCCAAGCCGGCGAGATGACTGGCGTCGGTCTGAAATGTCACATCCACGTCGCGCTTCAGCGCTTCGCGCAGGCGCGTTCTGATTCGATCTTGTTCCGCCTGTGGAAGCGTCGCTGCAGAAGACACCGTGACCGGCTGCGTTTGCTTTGATTGATCGACCAACTTACTGAATGCTTCGGCGATTTCCGGCAGAAAGCCTACCCGGGTTTTCCTGACCAGCTGTCCCAAGAACGCTTTTCCGACCGGAGGACATCCAAGCTTGTCGCCGAGTGCGGTCAACACCGCGATTTTATCTTCCGTTCCGAAAGCCGGCGAGGCCACCACATGGCGGAGCTGATCGGATTCCTCGAGGGCCTGACTCAGGCCTACGAGCACTCCTCGCATGACTTCAATGGTTGATTGGTCGAGCAGCTCGAAGAGGGCTTGAGCGTAACGTCGCGCAACTGTTGTCTTAATCACCGTTCTAGATCCACATGCATTATTTAGACAAACCTAAAGGGTTCGTGCGAGGCACGAAGCAGAGCTCGGGAAGTTAGCATTGAGGCCCATGAACTGTCAATACGACAGGCTCCTGGTTGGGCAAAAAGTTGTCCGATGCTCGTCACCGCTATCGGGCATGACATACACTGTTATACTGATATACTGAATGCCGGTTACTGCATCCCCTACTTCTCCAGGAAGTCGCATTGGTACTTGGATCTAACCTCGATGAGCGGCGCTGGCCCATGCAAGAAAAGTTGACATCACTCACCATTTCACTTTGTCTCTTCCTCAGTCTGCTTCACACATCTGTCTTTGCATACCGTGAATACTTCACCCCGGAACAAAAGGCTCAACTGGAAAAGATTCAGACCGTCTTGGTGGACGTTGTGACCATCA
>CABVRR010000027.1:31520-38255 GCA_902500705.1 uncultured Nitrospira sp. | reverse complement strand
CGATGCACGTGCGGCGGTGCGGGCTTTAATGGCAGGATTAAGGAGTACGCCGGGATCGGCATGGATGCCGATCTCTGCGACGCGTGTACAGTGCTTGATGACGTCAGTAAGAGACCCGATTGCCTCGTTTCGTTTTGGATTGGAGGCCGGCACCTGTTTGATGAGGGTCTCGGCGTAACGCGAAGCTTCTCCACAATGATGAAGAATCGCCTTCGCGTCACCCATTCCACCATGAGCCACCATATCTTCAACGTTTTGCAATAAACCGTTCTTCTGATCCTGAAGCGTTTGCCCTGATTCACCTGCCAGTGCCATGGCCACTGTGGTGGTCGAAATCAAGATGGTCAGGATGAATCCTCTGAGCATCGCTATGATGCTGGCGCCGCAGAGGTATAAGTTCGGTATGCCCACCATCAATACCGGCCTTTCGGATGGATGACAGCTGACGTGAGGTCGCGATAGAGCCGGTGAAACGCCTCTGTACTGAGATCAGGGTTCTGGAGTTTCAACAGCGTATCTTGATTGATAGGATACTCGACGGTGTCATCGTAATTCGAGGAGGCAATCGTGATAAACCTAGGGGGAAACAATCGATCCGGCAGCAAAATGCCGACTCCCAGGTTGTACTTCAGCGCTAAACGAATCGCTTCTCTCGCCTTCTCAGCCGGGACGTCTCGACCCATTCCAATGTTTTGCGGTGGTTGTCCCATTCGGGCGAACTGGAAGTGCACATTGAGAAGCCCTGCCTGGGAGAATTCCTGTTTGATCTCCGCTTCACGAGTTCGATAGTGGTTGGCAAGCACCACTTCGACACGGCTTACCGCCTGCACTGACGATTTCTCATCGACCGCAGCTACGCTGGTGATTGTACCCACCAGGGTGATCAGTGCCAAGCCAATAAAAGACTGCCATCGACACATACGCATCACTATCTAGCCTTGAATGTAAATTCGACTGAACTGCTCTCCCCTGCCGCTACGGTCAGCTCCTGTTCTTGTTCGCCGAGGGTAGGATGCCAGGCCTTGATTCGGTACGTTCCGGCTGGGAGATCCCCGATATCAAATATGCCTTCGCTCTCGGTGACGGCATAGTAAGGGTTCTCCACCGCAAGCCCGTGTCCCTGCATGTATGGATGCATGCCGCATTGCATCACGACACCACGACGGTCTCCGGTAAAGCGAATGACATCCTGTGTTCCGGCTTTCGTCAGGGCCGGACGATGGAACATGATGAAGATGTGTTCTCGTTCCCGCTCATAGACTTGCAAGTCATGGGCTACGGAATCAAGGTTTTTGACGACCATCGGGTGCTCGTTCCGCATGACCGATACGAACGGGACAAACTGGCACATGTTCGTTTCTAGCTTGGTCTCTTCGAGCTTGAAGGGTTTTCCCTTCTGGACTCCTTCAACCGTGACAATCACGTCTTTCAGTCCGCCTTGCGATCCGACCAGCACGTCGCGAAGCATGCGATAACCGGACCCATCCGACAAGGCGCCGCAATACTTTTGGTCGGGATAGCGATGCAGCTTGAACGGGGTCGGCTCAGGAAGAGGACCGGTAAATTGAACGGTCCCTTTGACGGACCCGCCATTGACGATCGTCATGGATTCGTAGGCGTCCACCTGACCGGCCGCACCAATACCGACCGAAAGAGTGACGAGTAGAAGACTTCTCAAAATAGGCACAAGGGAATCAGAAAGTTGTTTCATACCAGACGCTCCCTCAACACAGCACTGGGGAGCCATGGCTCCCCAGCATAGACCCGCATAACAATGGACTGAGACAGTGGCGTACTCACGTGGTCGTGAGTACGCCGTCTATCTTACCGCTTCCCCTTCATCGACGTGGGTGAGGCCTTGGCCTTACCGACCGGTCGTTCCGCCGTCTTTGTCGTCGGAACTTGCGGCATCAACGGCTTGATCCGTTGATCGTCAACCGGAAGGACTTTAAACAGGCCCCACTGTCCGGCATTGGCAAAAGCCGGCCGCTGATTCTTCCAGAGGTAGTCGCCCACGATCCGGTTCGGACCGCCGGCTCCTCCGGTGAGATGTGCATTGATGATTTCAGAGCCGCCGAACTCCATGGTGCTGACTTGGTCGGCACCCTGCATGTAGGGCTCATGCGGCCATTCGTGGCCATCGACTGTAAACAACTGTACCTGTTCACTGAACGCACCCAACACGTGAATGGCCACCGGATCTCCAACGTGCGCCTGCAGCAACGGTGTCGAAGGTGTCTCACCGGCTTTGACGCAGCTGAAAATCTCGGACACGTCACAACCCTTTTCCATTCTCCAGGCCGTCGGCTCCGAGCGGTAGTTGACCGCTGTAATGCCGGCGACTTGCTGAATGTAGGGCATGAAGCTGACCCCCACGATGTTGTCTTCGTCCTGGAACATCAACGAGAAATCACGGTAATTCTTCCGGGTTTCGTTGCCCGGAAGCGTCCGATCCACAAGGACATCGGCCCGCCAGCTGCTCTTCATCGTAATATCGTCGCCTGAAACCGGGTCACGATATCGGGAACCTTTCGGCCCGATAATGATAGAGCCGAACAAGCCGTTCCGTGGGTTTTCTACGACGTTGCCCCAATCCTGAATCAGAGCGGCGAGTTCGCCGTACTCAGGATGTGCGTAAAACGTGTAGGTCTTGCTCTCGCCTGGACCGACAGTTTGATCGCCGGGATTGTTGCCCACATTGGCGCCGAACGAGTCCTTCGGATTGAACGCCATCATGTCGACGTGGAATCCGGCTCGATCTTTGGCCATCTCGTTCTTTAAGTTAACTTTCAGGCAATCACCGATGTTCGCGTGCAGCGTCAGCGGGCTGGGTTTCAGCTCTCCTGCCTTGACCCGTCCACGATCGCCGTCGAGGACGTACATCTTGCCTTGCTCATTGCCGAAGACCATCTTCCGCTCAAGATCGACTTCCATGACTCCCGGTGCACCTTCATGGTATCGGATCTGTTGATCGATCGCCGATACATTGAAGGTCTTCACCGGCGCTTCAGCCGGACAGACCGACGGAGCAGACTTCTGAATCTGCTCGCGGCTCGGCAAGGGCTTTAAGTCACCCTGCAATTCATCCAAGACTCGGAAGATTCCCCAGCTGCCTTCCGCAAAGTGCGATGCACGGCCGCTGTAGTAGAGATAGTCTCCGGCTTGTTTCTGCGGTCCACCGGCGGCTGGAATTGCCGGGTCATACCGCTCACCGATGACTAAATGGACCGTGCTGCGAGGCATGGCATCCTTCGCATATCGTTCCATTGGGAACCAGTGGCCCGTGACGTGCCAGGTATGCACTTCGTTGGCCGATCCGACGAGCGCCCGCACGAGAATGGGGTCGCCGAGATAAGCCCGTAGCAGCGGCGTGCCAGGATCGCCATGAATGCCGGACACGAAGAGTTTCGACGGATCCGGATTGTTGGCTAGTCGGACACTTAACGGTTCAACACGCATGCTGTAACCGCTCCCGGTCGTCGCTTCGCCTCCGTTCAGGAACCACATTGCCGATTTATTGATTCGCTCAGGAAATTGGTGCGATGGAGGTCCGTCGACGGTCATCGCTCCCATCCTCGCCTGCGGATTGTCCGTCGTGATTAATTCCGCCGATCGGGCGTTGCTGTCCATGATGTGCATCATGACTTCACGGAAGCTGCCGCGAATATGAGCCGAAACCGGCTCCAACGTATGAATGTCTGCAATGGGGCCGCTCCGGATTTCTTTACCGGTCAACGGATCATGATAGGTCGACCGTGGCGGCTCCGTGATGAAGGCCGAGAACAACCCATGGCCCCAGGTATCGGTCCCGAATACGTGATCATGCCAGTACACCGTCCCCAGGTCCGAGTCGACATACCAGCGCTCTCGGATGAATTCCACGCTGGCAATATCGTTTTTCTTGTGTCCGTGCTTCAACGGCGCATCGAATGTGATGGTCTTGCCGTTAATGGACTTGATTCGCGCGATTTCAAAGAACTTCGGATCGTCCATGCCCACGCCGAGCTCCGTATTCACATGGAACTTGGACGTGTCCGCCAGCGTGATGCTACGGGCGCCGGCTTTCGAATCTGCCGTCAACACCGTATTACCTGGCAACGGCATCCCTTTGGTCGGTTCCGGATCCTTCAACATCGTGAAGGCTCGCAACGACATGTCGTATGAGAATCCGATCGTCGGACCATCCGACGCACTGGTATCGAACTGGAAGAAATGCGGATGGAGGTTGATCTTGTTCGCCCATCCGGTCCGCGCATCATCCGGAATTTCGTTTTTGAAGATGACATCCACGCAATCGTACACGTTGCCGCGGATGACCAACGGCAACTGTTTTTTAGGATTCTTACGGACTTCAGCTTCCTCTTCGTGCAACACATAGATCATGCCAATCGGATCGACGACGGCCGCTGTCTTCTCCGTCGCCGGCTTGAGCGTGATCGGCAAGGTAATGGAATGGATCGTGAAATACTTCCTTGGTGAATTCTCAGGACACAGACTCCAGGGCCCCTGCGCTCCAGGCTTCGGTGGCTCAGTATCCCTTGTCCCGTCTTCACGAACACGGAACGGCTCCAACCACGGCGCGCCGCCATGATTCGGTGCAAAGGGTGGCCGCTTTCCGAGATGCGGACGCAGCCAGGGGAACGCCAATTTACCGGTTTGTGGATCAAAGGTGATCGGCAGCCGCTTCAACGGCGCCGGTGACACATAGTCGGCCCACTTATGCGGGGTTTCCGGTTCATTGAGCGCCAAGGCCCCTTCCCATTTCCAATTCACGACCGTCGGATCATTCGCCTGCGCTTGCTTGACCTGATCCTCCGTCTTCCCAGGCAATCCCTGGGGAGGCAACATGTACTCAACCCAATCCTTGATGGAAACCTTCACCGGATTAGCTTTCCAATCGGTCTTATCCTTCGTGATTTCGTATTTCTTGCCGCCGTACCAATCGACCGTGGTCCCGACCAATTTGTCGGAATTAATAGCCGCTTTGATCTTGCCTTTCCGATCCGGCAATTCCACGAGCGGCTTCATGACATCGGTCTGGAACCCGGGCGACTGCAACGTATTGTAGACGCGCCAGAATCCCCACATTCCGGTGACATAGTGCTGAGGAATATGACAATGGAAGACGAATTCGCCGGCCAATGCCTGCAACCCTCCGGATCCTCCTTCGATCACTTCGTCGTAAATCTCCGAAGGGCCGATCGACTGCACATCCAGCCGGTCGGAGGTATCGTTAATCATTGGGAACTTGACCGGACCGTTCTTGGAAAGAGTCGGATCCAACTTGCTGGTCCCGGGCTGTCTCGCCCACCGAATAGATCCTCCGTGCAAATGATGCGAGTGCACGATCTCTGAGCCACCGATCATGCGGAACTTCGCGGGATCTCCTAAATAGGAACGAGGAATCGTCGTAGCAGGATCACCGAACGTATACGACCCATAGCCTTGCGATTCATCGGCAAAGCCGACCAAATGTTCCTGCATCTCCAATCGTGTGCCATGCGGCTCACTCCGATAATTCAGCAATCGGGCGGCCGGACGATAGGTGTCCGTATGGGCATCGCGCTGAGGCAACATGTCGCCCTTGCGGTTCAGAAGACGGAAGGTCTCGTCACCGGCCTCATGATAGAAAATCACGAATTCGCGAAAGTCCGATCCATTCGCCAGGTCGATTATCGCTTCCCACCCGCTCTTCATCTCCTCGCCCGTGAAGGGACTCAAGAAATGAGACCCGCGCGGTTCAACGACGAGCGATCCAAGGAGCCCCAGCGAATACTGATCGCGTGTGGCATGGCTGTGAAAGGCATGTCCCCCTTCTTGCGTATCAGGCTGGATATACCACTCAAACTCGCCGGTCTTTCCTGCAGGCACCAACGCGTCCGGATTGTTAGCCGTTGCGGGCTTGCCGGTACCGGCCACTAGTAATTGCGACCCGTTGATGATGATATTCGTGGGTTCGCCGTCGATCTGATTCCGCAGGGTGATCCGAAGGCAATCGCCTTGATTGGCACGGATGACCAACGGCTGAATCAGATCTCCCTGTAACCCGTTGGAGATCGCGCCTTCAGCGAAAGTCGGATCCTCGCTTTCCCGAGCGGTTCTATTCTTGACTTCTTCTTCGCGTACTCCGGCGACATTTTCAGTCAAGACATACATAAAGCCGGGATAGAAGTCTCCGAACCGATTGACGGTGATCTCGACGTTCATCGCAGTCACGTCGTATGCCCTCACAGGAGCATGCGCCGGGCAGCGGTTCCCCTGGGATACCTTCACCTTGTCCATGTCGTCTGCAACCAGCAGGATGCCCTGCTGCATCGCGTGGGCACTGGCACCCTGAAACGGACCTTTGGTGTGGACCTGCCGTTCAATCTGCTCAACGGCCTTCGACATCTTGTCCATCAGCGCCGGTCCCGCTTGTGTGTGGACCGGCTTCGCCAAATCCACAGTCGAATCCTGGGCGACATGCCCATCGTGCGACATCATCGCACCGGCCGGCGAAGCGCCGGCGACCATCAGGCTGGTCGCCAGTCCTGCCATTGCCGACCACATCCATGTTCTTGAAGCAGCCATACGTTCTGTCTCCTCCTTAGGACTCACCAAATAATTACGGAACCGTGTCACATAAAAAAGTCTGGTAGAGGCCGATTTACACCGGAAGGGGTCGCCAGGAGGTCGGTCCTTTCGCTCCCAACCCCTACCAGACAGATTGATAGTCATGTCAAAAAAACTAAACCA
>CABVRR010000027.1:29415-31420 GCA_902500705.1 uncultured Nitrospira sp. | reverse complement strand
GTTACTCAGAATGCTCCGCGTAAGCCGTGTTTCTTAACCATTCGCTCGATCGTTTTGCGATCCACACCTGCTTCCCGAGCGGCGCGACTCATATATCCCTCATTCCGTTTCAGCAACTCCAGCAAGAACTCTCGCTCAAACGACTCTACGGCATGCTGCTTAGCTTGCTTGAATGAAGCGGCTTCAGGTTGCGGCGCGTCTTTTTCAGTTGATGCCACAAGACGATCCGGCAGATGCGCGCTGGTGACCGTTGCGCCATCGACCAACACTGCGGCACGTTCCATGACATTTTGGAGTTCGCGTACATTTCCCGGCCAGGCATAGCGCATCAAAATATCTGCAGCTGAGGGATCAATGGTCGGAATCGTCTCGGTATCAGGTCGGACCCGTTGTGCAAATCGAGTCAGAAATTCGTTGGCGAGCAGTAAAATATCCCCCTCACGAGACCGGAGCGGCGGAAGCGCGATGGGAATCACATTTAATCGATAATACAGATCTTCTCTGAATATCTTCCGTCTGCACAGTTCCTCCAGATCCTGGTTGGAAGCCGCGATGACGCGGACGTCGACGGAGGTCAACCGTATGCCGCCCACGCGGCGGACATGCCGTTCCTGTAACACGCGCAAGAGCCTGGCTTGAAGATTGGCGGTCATCCCGCTGACTTCGTCGAGAAAAATTGTGCCGCCGGCTGCCGCCTCAAACAGACCGACTTTTGCGGTATGCGCTCCGGTAAATGCCCCTTTTTCATGTCCGTAAAGCTCGGACTCCAAAAGAGAGTCGGATAAGGACGCACAATCTAATGGAATGAACGAGCAGGTTGCGCGAAGGCTGGCGTCATGAATCGACCGCGCGACCATTTCCTTGCCCGTCCCGCTCTCACCGCATATGAGCACGTTAGAATCCGTCGGGGCCACTTTCTTGATCAGCGATAACACATCCCGCATCGCAGCACTGTTGCCGACGAGCTGACCGAACCTCTCCGATCGACGTATGGGCGCTCGTTCCGGCGTGGCCTCGATGCCGGGCGATGTGCGTGATCCATCGACCAGCCGTTCGGATTCGAAAGCGCGGCGCGCAACCTGCACGATCTCCTCGCTGGTAAACGGCTTGGTAATGTAATCGAATGCTCCGTACCGCATCGCGGTCACTGCCGTTTCGATGGTGGCATGCGCCGTCAGGAGGACCACCTGGACAGCCGGATCTTGTCGCTTGGCGGCAGTCAGCACTTCGATTCCATCGAGTTTCGGCATACGCAGATCCGTCAACACGAGGCCGGGATGCTCGCGTTCGATCAGCTTCAACGCTTCGGTCGGATCGGAGGCGACCATGCAGTCGAACGGCACGCGGCTCAGAATCCTTCGACAATTTTCCAGAGCCTCTATTTCATCATCGACTATGAGAATTTTGCCTGCGATTCCCATGTTCTTTCCTCCTCGACCGCGGGGCTACATCCCACAGCAGGTAACGAAACGGAGAAGACGGCACCCGTCTCTCCGTTCCGAGCGTCGATTCTCCCGCGATGATCGGAAATGATGCCGTAGGCGAGGAACAATCCAAGTCCGGTCCCTTGACCGGCCGGTTTTGTGCTGAAAAACGGGTCAAAGACACGGTTGAGAATGTCGACCGGAATGCCGGTGCCGTTATCCGAGACGGTCACGTCGACCCACAATGCTCCCTCGATCTGCATCGGTTTCGTTCGAATACTCACCATGCCTGGGCGATCCATCGCACTGACCGCATCAATCGCATTATTGATGAGATTGAGAAGGACCGTTTCCAAGCGATCGCGATCTCCCATGATCGATGGAAGCGAAGCCGTCAGGTCACACTCAAGCTGAACGGAATGAGTCGAGATACGTTCGTCCGCAATGGCCAGGCAGGAACGTACGACGCTGTTGAGATCCAACGGCTTGAGCGTCGAGACGGTGCCTCGCGAAAAGGTCAGAATGCTTTTCGTCACCCGTAAGATCCGTTCGGCTTGTGCTCTGACCGCCGAGAGATCGCG
>CABVRR010000027.1:0-29315 GCA_902500705.1 uncultured Nitrospira sp. | reverse complement strand
GATGCCTTCAGACGATCAGCCATCTTATGGACTGCGGCAGCCAGTTCCTCAAACTCGTCACCCGTGCGAATATGAAGAGGCTGGTCGTAGGTTCCTTGACTGATGGCTTCGACGCCGGCCTGAAGCATCTGAATCGGGCGTGCGATCCGAGCTGCGACATACCGGCCCATCAACCACAAGAGGCCCAGCATGACAAGGCCGATCACTGCAAGGTTTCGGAGTTGGTCTTGAATCGGCGCATAACTTTCCACCGGTTGCTGCCGAACAAACACATGCCAAGGATTTTCCGGCAATCGGAGCTTGAACACCGGCGCATACCCGACGACGGTGTCTGTCCCGCCATGGCCGTCATCGTCTGCAATCCCCCACCCCGGTTCAGCCGAGACGATCGTCGCCATCAGTCGACTCGGAATGCGATGCGCTTGCCGTGGCAGAATAGGACAGACCAACGGATTTCCAGCATCATCGAATAACATGGCGTGACCGGTTTGACCGATCTGAATTTGCCTGATGATGGCGAACAGCGTATCAAATCGATAGGACGCTTTTACGGCTCCGATGACGAGCCGCTGCCGGTCATCAAAAATCGGGACGGCAATATCGATCGTTTCTTCGGATGTTCGAAACGAGCCTTCTTGAGCAGGAATCAGACTGCTGACATAGGCTTGATCACCGGTCCCTGATTTGATGACGTTCCACCAGGGTTCATCGCTGAACGAGACTCGAGTAGGTTCTGAGCTCGCCGCTACCAGGGCACCGTATTGATCGGTGACCAGCAAACCGACAAATTTATCTCCTCCTCGAACTTTCGTTTCCAAGAGGAATCGTGATAGCTCGGAGTTCATGAGACCACTGGACTCATTGACGCCTTGTTCCCATGCCGTGGCTCGCTTCAGAATGACGGCATCAATGATATCTTGCTCGACGGGATAGGCTCGATTGGCTTCTTCGACTGGTTGACGCACACGCAGCGGGGCCGATCCCAGAAGTCGAACACTCTGGACTTCGCTTTCAACCAACCGTGTAACCCGATCAGCGGCCTGTATCGCCACGGCTTGAAGATTGCCCCCGATCACATCGCGCAGGGATCGCATACCCGACACATAGGCAAGAATCAGTCCGATCAGCAGCGGGATACACCCCACCAACACGATGGCCAGCACAATACGCCCACGAATAGTCTTGATCGTCATTCCGCTTGTCCCAGAGGAAATATTGTACGCATTGCAGGTAGGAAAACTCTAGCCCCTCAATGCAGGCCGTATTATCGTGCGGTCTCCTCCAACGATGCACTTCCACAGTATCCGGGTATGCCGGAAATGGCTGCATCCACGTAGCATGACCCTCCAATGGCCTATTGGAGGGCACGATGTGGAGTCGGGCGTCTCACTTTGGGGCCATGTATGGACGAGTATGGGGCGTTAACTACCACCCAGTACAACATGAAACGTTAGATCGGCATCGACTCGGCGTACTTTTACGGACACTGCTTGCCCTGGGACGGTCCGCTCGATAAGAAACGTCTTCAGATGCGCGCCGTCGAGGATCTCCGTCTCTTCAATGGCCAAGAGAACATCATGCTTCTGAATACCTGCGGATTTTGCCGGTTCGGAGACATCTTTGACGGCGACGCGTAATCGGGTCCCGTCTTTGACCGATGTCATATGAATGCCGAGCTTTGAGAACGTCAGCGGTGTTCCTGACAGCGCGGCATTCACGATCCGTTCAGCCAGACGTCCGGGAATCGCAAACGCCATGCGGCTGCAATAGGCCTGGTTTTCCTCCTTGTCGGTTTGAATGACGGCGTGCAGAATGCCGACGATCTCTCCCTGCGCGTTAAAGAGTCCACCGCCCGAGTTTCCACTACAAGCCGACAGGTCGGCCTGAAGAAGACGTGTGTCGACCGTTTGTAAAAATGTGTTGGTGTTGCCGAGCCTTCCGAATGCCATTGTCGGTCCCCAGCCGAGGGGATAGCCCACCGTGAACACATCCGTTCCCGGCGCAGGATCGCCCGACGCAAACGAGGTTCCCGTCGTCAACTTTGTGCGGTGGGGTTCGGTGACACGATACAGCACGACATCCATGAAGGCGCTGTCGCCGACAAGATCGGCAGGAAGTTCATGAAGGTCACTCGTCAGTACACGGATGTGTTTCTGAATGACCGTGCCTGTCGAAAGATCGTGTTTTTCGGCGGCATGTCGTGCCGTGACGACATAGCCGTCGTGCAAATGGAACCCGGTTCCTCGGACCGTGATCTTTCCAGGTTTTTCCGGCGCCCGTTGATCCTGTGTATCCGCCAGAATTCCAACCGTCGCCTGTTTTGCACGAAGCAACGCCTCCTGCCCCAACGGTGTCGTTTCAGCCTTGACGGGAAATGCACACAGGATGATGATGGCCCATAGACTCAATGTGAGTACGTGTCGGTGAAGGGTCGTCCATACTCGACAGCGCTTCATGCGATCCTCCTTCGTATCTCGATCCATGATTTCAGAGACCACACGCACAGTATAATCGATTCAACGCTCGCACGGTGATGCTGCGACGCACTTGCCTGACGGTTGCCGTCGCGCTATTGTCAGAGACTACCGCCCCGGTTATAGTGCGAAGCGACCTTCGTTGCGTGAACACACTTGTATGCTGAATCGTTTTCTTTGGTTTCTGACGGTTCTGTCCTCCCTTGTCATCGTTGGAATCTCGCCCGTTGCTGAAGCAGGATCACAACCATCGCCGGAACTGGCCAAACATCTCTCACGCATTGCAAGGCTCGCGCAATCATCTTCTAGCGTCACGATTCCTGCCGGTTCGTTTTTACTCGGTACAACCCGAATCGACAACGATCCCTATGGAAGTCGAACCCAGTTCGACGATACGGAACTGCCTCAAAACCGAGTCTGGCTCGACACCTACGAGATCGATCGTGATGAAGTGAGCCTCGGTGAATACCTGACCTTCATAGAACGACAACGGCGCTACCCGTCAGACGAGTTGCAACAACTCCTGTGGCATGTCATTACCGTTCATTCCATTCCGGATCAGACGTTGACTCGATGGCCTGCTCTCTATGTCATCTGGAGTGAAGCCGACGCATTCTGCAAGGCCAAGCGTGGGAGACTTCCGACCGAGGCGGAATGGGAAAAAGCAGCACGAGGGTCCGAGGGGAATCTGTTTCCATGGGGAGATGCCGTTCCGGATTCTACTCATGCCATGTTCGGACAACATCATGTCCATGAAATTCCTATTTTATCGGCTGTCAGCTCGCACGAGGAAGGCGTGAGCCCCTATGGTCTTCATCATATGGCAGGCAATATCGCCGAATGGGTGCATGACTGGTTCGGGTCTGACTACTACGCCTATATGCCGAAGCGAAATCCGTCCGGACCTCCTGCAGGGCGCTACAAAAGTGTCCGTGGGGGGTCGTGGAAAAGTAAGCCTGTCATGCTCCGAACGGCGACTCGCGGAGGTGCCACGCCGGAACAACGGTCTTCCACGATCGGATTCCGATGCGCAAGATCGCCTCGTGCGCTCACTCCCTAGCCTTCATGCTTCATCTTCAGATCCTCTACCCAGTGGATGAGGTGCCAGCAGATTCTCGATGGCGGAAAATGCACAGACCGCTATGGTAAGCTCTCGCCCGATGCGAAGACTTATAGTCCTCACTTGTCTTATCGGAAGTGTGTCGCTATGCAGCGAAAGCAGTTGGGCGCTTGAATTTACCGCTGATCAAGTGACAAAAGTCAACGGTCGAGTACAGAAAGCGAATGTGTATTACCGCGACGCGATGTGGCGCATCGAGCACCAGGTCATGGGGCCTGTCAACATTAGTATTGTGCGCAAGGATAAACAATTAGTATGGATGCTGCTCTCGCGATTGAAACGGTTCAAAACCATTCCGTATCACTCAGACTATGAGCTCAGGATCAAAAAGACGTTGGAGGGAGAAGTGTCTCGGCAAGAGATCGGTACGGAGGTACGCGAAGGACATCCCACGATTTTGTACGAGGTCACGACGAAGCAGGGGGAACTTATCACCGACTATTATCAATGGGTCGCTACCGATACGCAGTTTCCCATGAAGCTCGCCAAAAAAGACGGGAGCTGGATTCTCGAGTACCAGAACGTCAAAATGCGATCGGTATCCGACTATCTTTTCAACCTCCCCGTCAACTTTCACCCACTAGAGGAATTCGATCATCAGCAGTCTGATCAGCCGAGCCCAGGCTTGTCGTTCAACAAGGAGGATGTGCCGTGCGAGTCTTGAGACGTATCGTAAGTATGGTTCTGATGGGAGTGTGTGTCGCCGGTGGAGCGCATGCGTTGGATGTATCGGATGTCGTCCGAGAATGGACTCCTGAAGGGAGAAAACTAGCCGAGGAGCGAGCCAAGCTACCGGCTCATGACGAAATGGTCTTGGTCCCTGCCGGCTGGTTTCTCATGGGAAGTGATAAGGCGGTTGATCGGACTGCGTATGGGGCTGAATTGCCACAGCGAAAAGTCTATCTCGACGCATACGAGATCGATGTCTTTGAAGTGACCACCGTGCAATTTTTGAAATTTATCCTTTCGCAGAATCTGCCCCCGCTCATCGATTGGCAGTACGACGGAGGAAATTTTCAAGAGACGATGGTCAACCATCCGGTCATGCATGTCTCTTGGGTCGATGCCGATGCCTATTGCAAATGGGTAGATAAACGGCTGCCGACGGAGGCCGAATGGGAAAAGGCCGCTAGGGGGGAGGATGGACGAATTTATCCCTGGGGTAATCAGATCGCCGGCTTGTCGAGAGCTAACTTCGGTCGAACCGGCTTGTCCGGTCCGGTGCGGGATCGTCCCGAACGACTCTTGCTCTATCCGCCTATTATTTCAGTCGATAAGTATGACAATTCCTTAAGTCCGTATGGGGTCTTTCAGATGTCCGGCAATGTGGCTGAATGGGTCGCCGATTGGTATCACCCCAAATACTATGCGACGGCACCGGACAAGAATCCAAAGGGGCCGGAGCATGGAACCCAACGAAGTTTCCGTGGAGGAAGCTGGGTCGACAGCACCCCGAGTGTACGGGTCGCGCAACGCAATGGGACCAGACCGACCGTGAAGATGAATTGGCTGGGGTTTCGCTGTGCGCGTGATGCAAAAGACTCAGAACAAGCCCATCACTGACGTTTCGGTTGACCCATCGTTTTGTGAGAAACGGGCAAGGAAGCGACGGTCTTCCTTGCCCTTAAGTGTGAACATATGATGATGTCAGCCATACATCGACTTACGGAGTCATGGACGACTCCATTGCACCGGTGGTCGGTTGATCGGAGGCACAGCGAAAGCCTGTGGACTCATTACGAATCATCGGATCGCTCTCGACTCGCGTAAAGATACGGACCGTCGGAGTTTCGTTCTGCCACCCTGCGCCTCGAATGACTTTTTTGGAGCCGGTGGTCGGGCCTGTTGGGTTTGTACTCGGACTCTTCTCGTAATAGTGGGCATCGTACCAGTCGTTGACCCATTCCCAGACATTCCCGGCCATGTCATAGGCCCCGTAGGGGCTTTTCCCCGCTTCATAGCTTCCCACAGGCATCAGCGTTTTTTCACCGATCCACCGCTGATTGTAATTGAGATGCTTGGCGGTCGGTTCGACATTTCCCCAGGGGAACCGTCGGTCGGACGTCCCTTTGGCCGCCTTCTCCCATTCCGCTTCGGTCGGCAGGCGCTTGCCCGCCCACTTGCAGTAGGCATCGGCATCGAACCAATCGACATTCATGACGGGACGATCGATCAATGACTCTGAAATACCGGCGCCTTCCCAGAGATTTCGCGTGGGATTCGTCGGATTTTGCGGGACCCGATGACCGGTAGCCTTGATGAATTCCAGATAGCGGCCGTTGGTCACTTCAAATTGATCGATGAAAAACGCCTTGACCCACACATCGTGGCGCGGATATTCATCACGACCACCGTCTCGATCTCCCAGCGGAACTCCCATAGGAAACGAACCGGCTGGAACCATCACCAGCGGAGCGGTTCCTTCATTCACTATCGGCTTTGGCGATAGCTGTGTCGGCTGGTCTGCGCCGAAGACCAGCGAGAAATTCAGAAATAGACCGGCCACAGTGGCAATACATACGCTACGCATCGGAAATACTCCTTCCCCATTCAGCGCACATCAATCGCGAGCTCGACCACTATCTTTGCGATGATGCCGCCTGCACCATCAACTGCAGTATCCCTCCCCCTGCCGTCGCCCGCACCGCATCATCTTCATCATGCAGCGCTTGTTTCAGGATCGGAACGGCACTTAATCCGCTGATCTTCGCGATCGACTTGATCGCCGCAATGCGTACCCGCGGCACCGTGTCTTGGTACAACATCAGTAATGTCGATTGCGCCTGTTCACGATTTGGTTGTGTGGCATGTCCCAAGGCACGTGCCACGGCCGCACGGATAGCCGGCTCCTTCGTATTGGAAAGAGTCTGGACTGTAGCCGCCACACTTCCATATGACTCTCCCTGTCCTAACAACGCACCAACCACGAAGGCGCGAACGGCGGCATCGCGATCTTCAAGCGCATTGCGCAATGGCGTCACCGTGTCGATGTTATGGAGCTGACCTAAACTGACCGCCGCGGCAATTCGCACCGGAGTGAGAGGGTCTTTGAGCAGGCGTGTCAACACCGTAGCGGCGTCGCCGCTGTCGATATGCGCAAGTCCGGTTGCAGCAGCCCCACGCACCGAGGGCTGTGTATGGTTACTTGCATCGATGAGCATCGACAACGCGTGCGTTCCCTGGCGATCGGCCAAGACGCGAACCGCGTAGGCTCGCTCATCCGGGTTGAGTGCCTTCACGGACCGCGTCAACAGGTCACAGCCCTTCTGGCGCTTCAGGTTACACAGTACCTCAGCCGCCGCCAGCCGCACTCGCACTTCAGGGTCCTTTAAGGCTGGCTCAACCAGAGTGAGGATTGAGGCATCACCGGATTGGGCCAGACCTTTGAGAACGGCTTCCTTCACCAAGGCGGCCTGGTCGTCCAGCGCTTGCCGGAACCGATCCGAACGACGCCCGGCATCGAGCTTGGCGAGCCCTTCAGCCGCTAATGCGCGAACCAGTCCGGAACCGTCGTTCAGCCCATCTTCAAGAACAGGTATCGCTTCGGGATGTCGCCATTCCTTAAGAGCGGTATAGGCGACCCCGCGCATCTGTTCCCGCATATCTTTCGTGAGCACGAGGATAAACCCCAGCGCCACCTCTCGAAGAACGGCCTGGTCATCATGCTTCAGGTCTCCCACAAGCTTGTCATATTCCACCAGCGCATCTTTAGGATTGCCTACTCTCAGTAGGATTCGAATCTTGAGGCGATAAGCCTCCTGGGAATCTGAGATCTCTTTATTCAGCTTGCCGAATTCTTCCAACGCTTTTTGATAGTCCTTCTTCTCAAAGAGGGCCTGAACCTGCTGAAGGTCTGATGCAGTCCCTGACCAAACAGGCTCACAGATCAAAAGAACCCAGCCAAAGAGGCACAACAACATCCCTCGATGCGTATTCACATGAGTCATGCGCTATCCTTCTCGCTGCCGACGAGATGCACTCATCTGTTTTTGGTATCCCGGGGGAACATCGAAGTAATATCCGGGCTGCGGCGAAGCCCGTATCCGTTCATATTCCATGTTCCAATTATGGTCTCGATTGACCAGCTTAAGCACGATTCCCATCTCGTCATCGATCCATTCGGTGAAGTGTTCGGCACGCCCATGGCGCGACACCTGAACGTCAAACACCTGCGAGGCTCGCCCTGCCACCATGTCTGCGCCGACGAATGTTCGGCTCGTTTCTCCCGCTAATTCAGGAGACAGTGGAAGGATGTCGTCCATCAGAGGGATGACGAGTGCAATTTTCTGTTGTGGGTGGAGGCGCCAGACCTCTGCCTGATCGAATCGGACGATCTCAATGGCGGAAAACCCCACTTCCGTACGCAGAGCATATTTGTATTCCACTCTCAGCCGATCGCCCTTTCCAAACACCTGGGCGTGGTGCTTTTTCCCATCGATTTGCTTGAGGAGTGTACCGGAAAATTCAGGCTGAGTGGAATGCGGTGTGCCGCTCTCTGCCTGTACCAATGGTGCCCAGAGGCCGGTGATGCAGACACATCCAAGCAGCACCGATCGGAAGATCTTGCGCGCAATGCGCCGATCCATGCGCATCAACGTTGATGCTCAAGCAGAGGTTGGATCTCGATGGAGTGTCCCAATGACTCAAGGCCAAATCGAGGATTATCCATGACTCGATAGGCGGATCGATTGCCCTTCGGCGCCGGCAACGAAAGCTGCTCGCGAAGCATGCCGCTCGGTTGCACCGTAATGGTCTTTGTCGCTCCTGGCCCCGTCTGGGGATGCCACACGACCAATTGGTACGTACCGGGAGGAATATTCTCGATGCTGAACTTCCCGTTGACATCGGTCAGCGCGTAATACGGATTATTCACCGCCATCGCCCAGCTCTCCATGTACGCATGGAAACCGCATTGCATATAGAACGTCCGTCTTCCCTTGTTCAGATAAATCGGGCCGACCAACGACTTCCCAGGGGCGTGGTTGTGTTGTGCGTGGAGATCTCCACGTCGATGCTGACCATTCATGACCAGTGGTGTGTTGAAGAGGACTCGGGCCCCTGCTTCAGGCGATGTTTCATAGCCTTGAATGTCGTGCATGACAGGATCCATGTTGATGACTTCCACGGCATGTCCATTGCGCACAACCGTCATAAACGGTTGGAACATGCAATCACGGGCCTCGATCAGCGGGACAGAGACTTCAAACGGTTTTCCTGCCTCGACCCCTTCCAGGAGGACAATGGCATCCTTCAACGTTCCCTGATCACCGACGACAAAGTCGTGAAGAAGTCTCCAGCCACGCCCATTGGAAATACGACCACAATAGGCGGGATCCGGAAAGGTAATCAGATTGAAACCCTTCGGTTCAGGAACCGATCCCTCAAGTGTGACGGTTCCTTCCAGTGATCCTCCCTGTTGCACGTCGATCGCTTCGTAGGCCGTTGCCGGTACGGCAGCAAACAGGAGCATGATTGAGAGCACTGTGGATTTCAGCCGATCAACCGTTTCCCTCACTGCAAGACGATTTCTCATACTAATAGTCCCACAAAGAACAATAGTAGTGTGCAATAGAGATGCTATCAAACGTAGTTCACAAAGAAAAAGGGGGAGCACAGGCCTCCCCCTTTTCCAACGTCTCGACTGCTTTTGGTAAAAACAGTCTCGTTACTTCACTGCGACCGGAACAACCTGAGCCGATCCTTCGACGGAAGCGCTCTTTGTCCCTCCTCCGGATCCAGAAAGCGGCAGCAGCCGCTGATCACCGGAAGGTAGGACTCGCATATACCCCCACTGCCCGGACTGAGAATATGGTAAACGCTGATTGCTGTACACATAGTCTCCTGGCAACCGATAGGTACCACCGGCAGAAGGAATAAACGCATCGAGCACTTCAGATCCGGAGAACTCGACGACGCTGATCAGATCGGCGCCTCGCATGAACGGCTCGATCGGCCATTCATGTTTCTCCACGCTGAACATGCCGTTCTGCTCGTTGTTTGCACCGATGACATGAATGCGCACCGGATCCCCCGCGTGCGACTCAATGACCGGCGTCACCGGATCTTCAGGCTTGTCCGCCTTACAAGGTTGGAACATCTTCCCGAGTGAACAGCCTTGGTCCTGTCTGTACAGATAGGGCTCGGACCGGTAGTTGATGCCGGTCAACCCAGCGACATTCTGAACATAGGGCATAAAGCTTGTCCCGATGATGTTGTCCTCGTCCTGGAAGAACAAGGCCACATCACGATAGTTCGCGCGTGTCTCATTTCCAGGGATCGAGCGATCAATGATGACATCGGCTGACCAGGCATTCTTATTCGACAGATCGGAGCCGGTTTTGGGATCACGGTATTTCGACCCCTTCGGCCCGACCACGATAGCACCGAACAACCCGTTTCGAGGGTTGGTCATCACGTTACCCCAGTCCCACACCAACGAGGTCGTTTCGCCGTTGAACGGATCCGCATAGTAGGTATAGACCCGCTCACCGCCTGGAGCAATCGTTTGGTCTCCGGCGTTGTTTCCGACGTTCGCCCCTAAGGAGTCTTTCGGGTCAAAGGCCAATCCGATGGCCGAAAAGGAGGCCTTGCTTGCCTTCATCTTGTTCTTGAGATTGATCTTGACGCAGTCTCCGATATTCACGCGCAGCGTGAGCGGCATCGGCTGAGAACCGCCGGAAACTTTTGTCATATCTTCTTCCAAGGCATAGATTTTCGCCTCCGGGTTCGTGATCTGGATTTTTCGTTCGAAATCCACTTCGATCGATTCCGGAGCTTTTGGATTGAACGTCATCGAAGGCTGATCCAGTGCCAAGACGTTGAAGCTTTTCACCGGAGCATCCGCCGGACAAACCGGCAGCGCCTTCGGGATCTCGCCCTTATTCGAGAAACCAGCCGGCAATTTTTTCAAGTCCGACTGTTCCTTGTCATACACGCGAATGATGCCCCATCCACCTTCCGACAACTTGGACGAACGACCATTGAAATGGATGTAGTCGCCCGGTTGATGTCGAGGACCGCCTGCTTCAGGCACGACCAGGTCGTACCGCTCGGCGATGCCGATGTGGATGGAATTTTTCCGGTTCGCATCGGGCGCGTAGCGCTCACTCCAAAACGTATGACCGGACAACGTCCACGTCATCGTTTCATTCATCAGCGTATGCAAGAGACGAAACACCATCGTGTCTCCTACGTAGGCCTTCAGAAGCGGCGTGTAGGGATCGCCGTGGATCTGACTGTTGAATATTTGTGACACATCAGGATTGGTCGCCAATCGTTGCGCGATTGGGCCTGCCCTGAAATTCAAGCCGCTGCCGGTCGTATGGGTTCCTCCGTTGAGGAACGGCATCGGCGTCATATAAATTTTTTCCGGCATGGCAAATGAGACGGTTTTACCGGCCTCCAGAGCCACTTCGATCGGCTGGCCTGGCGGATTACCGGCCGTCACGATGTTGACGGTATGCGGCACGGTATCGTGCACTTGCACCATCAACTCACGGAAGCTGTTGTTCACACCATGTCCGACCGGCTCATTGGTATGAATATCCGCAATGGGACCGCTCCACACCAATTTCCCAGTTTTCGGATCATGATAGGTCGACCCGACCGGCTCGGCGATGAATGTGCCGAACCCGCCATGCGGCCATGTGGTTGCTCCAAATGCGTGGTCGTGCCAAAAGACCGTTCCCACGTCCGCATCGACCCAGAACCGCTGACGGACGAATTCCACCGTCACGATATCCTTTGCGGGGTGATCGTGCTTCAACCCCTTCGACAGCGTGATTTGGTTTCCTTTGATCGCCTTGACGCGCGAGATTTCGTTGCCTTTCACATTGTCGGCGCCGACAAGAAGCAATGTTCCGACATGATACTGCTTGGCATTCTTCACCGAAATGACAGTGGAGCCTTTCTTGACGGCAGACGTCAGCACTGTGTTCATCGGGACCGGAAGCCCTTTGGGATTTTTCTTCTCCAGCATCGTGAACGGACGAACCGATTGCTCATAGGAGAATCCGGTGATCACACCGTCCGATGCTTGGTTGTCGAACTGCAGGAAGTGCCAATGCGTATTGATCTTAGAGGCTTGGAAGTTCGTGTAATCGTCGTCATCCCATTCACTGGTCAACGTCCAATCCACGCAATCGTAGATATTGCCGCGCACGACCAACGGATACTTCAGGTCGTCGTTGGCGCGAATGGCTGCTTCTTCCTCGTGCAACACATAAATCAGCCCGTTGGGATCAATCACCGGAGGCTCTTTCCCTTGCGCCTTCGCGATCTTGATCGGCACCTTGATGAAATGCACATTGTAGCTCTTCCGCCCGGCATTGACCGGACAAAGGCTCCAATTTCCTTGTTCTCCGGGCTTCGCTTGATCGAGACTTTCTTCTCCGTTGTCGTCACGCCGGACCATCTCCAACCAGGGCGCCCCGACATGGTTCGGAGAGAACATGACACGTTTCCCGAAATGCGGAGTGAGATGCGGCCAGGCCACCTTCCCGGTTAAAGGCTCAAACATGATCGGATGTCGCTTGCCGGGGTGGGTGGATGTGTACTTGGGATTGACGATCGTGCTTTCCTTCTCGCTCATCGCACGATTGCCTTCCCACGTCCAATCTAACACCGTGGCGTCGTAGGAGAGAATCTGCCCCTTCTCGTCGTCCTTGTGGCCAGGTTTACCAGGCGTCGGCAACTGCATCGCGACCCAATCCTTGATCGTGATCGTAGCCGGATTGCCTTTCCAGTTGCTCTTGCCTTTATCAATGATCTTGAACTGCGTCCCGAACCAATCGACGGTCTGACCGATCAGCTTATCGGACGCAATCGGGACCTTGATCCGTCCTTTTCTATCCGGCAACTCGCGGAGGTCCGGCATCACATCGTTCCGCATGTCACCCTGCTGGATCGTGTTGTACACGCGCCAGTAGCCCCACATTCCGGACACATAATGATGCGCGACATGGCAGTGGAACAGAAAATCTCCTGCCAGTTGCTGACAGAGACCGGAACCGCACTCTGTCTCCAGATCCAAGGCTTCCGACGGACCGATGACTTCCACGTCGACGCGATCGGTCTTATGGCGGATCACAGGGTACTTGACCGGCCCATTGACTGCTGTCGCCCAAAGGTTCATGTCGTCGATCGCCCGTGGGCTTCGCGGCCACCGGATCGTTCCACCATGCGGATGGTGGCTATGAAACACTTCGGACCCACCGTGGACCAACCGGAATTTCGCCGGATCTCCCATGTAGGATCGTGGAATCGTCGGAGAAGGATCGCCGAATGTATAGGATCCATATCCCATCGACTCGTCTTCAAATCCGAAATATTCATGCTGCAAGTGCATGTTATTGATGCCGAACGGCTCGCTCCGATAGTTGATCGCGCGGCCACCCGGACGATACGTGTCCGTCAACGGATCACGTTGCGGCAAGAAGTCACCTTTTTTATTGAGCGGACGGAACGCTTCGTCCCCGACCTCATGGTAGTACAGCACGAATTCTCGAAAATCCGGACCGGTTCCGTTCTTGATCATGACCTGCCAGCCGCTGGTGGCAGGGGTTGCATCTCCGGTTCCAAGCGGCTCCCAGTACGTGGACCCACGCGGCTCCACGACGAACGAGCCGAACATGCCCATGACGGTCAGTTCGCGGTCATTGCTGTAGGTATGGAACTGACGAACTCCTTCCTGAGCGTTGGGATGGATGTACCACTCCATCTCAGCAGGCTTGTCCTTGGTCGCGTTTGAGTCAGAATTCGTGGTGGTTGCGGCAGCGCCCGTCGAGCTCATCACCATCGACGATCCGTGGATATGCAGGCTGACGTCTTCCCCGCCTTCCAACTTATTGGTCAGCTTGATCTTGAGGCAATCTCCCTGATTTGCGCGAAGTGTCAGCGGTTGAATCCACTGTGCTTGGACGCCGGGGATCACCGCCCCTGGATCGAACCCATCCTTTTCTCGTGCTTCTCGGTTCTTCGTTTCTTCGGCTCGCACCTTGTCGATGTCTTCGTCCAGCGCATACATGTACCCCGGATAGAAATCGAGCCATTGGTTGAGCGTAATCTCAACGTTGATGGCGGAGACATTGTAGTGCTTGACCGGAGCCGTTGCCGGACACTTCCCCCCGCCTGTCATGGCCACCGGTTCGACGCGTGGGTCGGACATGAGCAGCATATCCTGCCCGCCGGCTCCATACTGGTGCATCATGGCCGAGGTGTTGTACATGCCGGTATTCACCGCCTGCACCTGCGGATCCTGAGACATATGCTCCATGATGCGCTGATGCTGTTGCTCGACCATCGCCGACCGATTGGGCATGCCGGACATGGTATCTTCGACGATCGTCTGTCCCTTCAACTGTTCCGCCCATGGCGGCAGCTGATGGTTCATTGCAACATGTGAAGAGTTTTCGGCGGCAACCAATGTCGGCACCGCGAACAATGCAACCCCTATGAGCCCAACGAGAGCTCTGGTGGCTGAATGGTGAGAGCGAAGCATGGACCGACCTCCTTGCTGAATAGCAGAATGGGCAGAGTCTGAGTTTTCTCGATCTACCCTTTTGAAAAGTTAAACGGGAAATAATTTTTTATTCTTATATGGGTCACTCCCAATCGGGAAATATTTTCATATTTATACAACGAATGCCGCAACATACTGAACTTGGCAGGGGCTGTCAATACTGTCGCCGCCGATAGCGCTAGGTTCATCATCTTCTCTTATCGCCCGACGGGCGATTTTCGATTCGCCGTACTCTGTAAATCCATTTCCAGAATGACAGGGCCATCGGATTTTTTTGGTTCGATGCGAATCGGCATGCGATCCACCATCAACTTCACGATAGGGACTGCCACAATCAGCGGCGCTGTGTCCGAGAGAGTAGAATAAAGCGAGATGCGAAGGTTTTTGGGACGTTCCGCTGGTGTGATCTGTTTCGCTTGATCCTGTGGCATAAATCCCACCAGCAACCCACTGCCGTCGGAGAGCTTATGCACTTCATAGGCATTGACGGTAGGAGCCGCACGTTCCAACCCCAAATCTGCACTCTGTGTGATCAAAGCCATTCCGAGCGCCTGTGGTGCAATAAAGCCAAAACTTCCTATCTGGGCCTGTGAAAATCGGACACGCTCATCATGCAGCTCGGTCACCGCGTTCTTCGCGCGCATCTGTCGACGAAGGTCTTCCTCGCTTCCGGCCGCTTCGATTGCCACCGCCAACGGCGCGGCTTTCTCCATGGCCAATGTCTCTGTCTTTGCTCCTGAGGCAACATCGACCAGGGTTGGGGAAATGCTCAGCGCCATGACAATCAACGGAATGGTGGCACAGATCCCTCTGGCATATTTCGAATGAACCGTACAGAAGGCACGATCGAGGGCGGACATAGGTTCTCCTGAAAAACTACGCGGGCTTCGTGAGGAGATGGATGTGACGAACGCACAGTCTCCTATCACTGGCTGCACGATCGCCGCATCCTTCGCTCGGACCTCACCGATTTGTGTCGTTATCGATTTTGCTTCTCGACCATCGGCTCGATCTCTTTTTTCTCCTCGTCCGTCACGTTGTAGCGAATATAATCGTGTTCCAAGACTTCATTGGCATACAGCCGACCGGTCGGGGCCTGCACCGCAATCGGGAGGTCGACGATGCCTTCCCGTTCGACATGCACTGTGCGCTCGATCGGTGTCCGCACGTATGGATGCCAGACAACCAACTTGTAGGTGCCTGGCGGGACGTCTTGAAGGGAAAACCGTCCTTCCTCGTCCGTTTTTGCAAAGTAGGGGTTACTGACGGCGACGCCCCAACTCTCCATGTAGGCATGAAACCCACACTGTGTGACGAAGATTCGTCGCCCTTTGGTGAGGTTCACCAGTTGTTTCGTCGGTGGACCGGCCATATGTTTATGGTACAGCGCCGCTTCGCTTCGATCCTTGAAGTTGCGCGGATGCTCAGGATTCATCGGCAAGGGAATATTGAACAGCACACGCGCTCCCAAATGCGATGTTTCATACGCCTGAATATCGTGCATGACGGGATCCATATTGACGACCGTCACGGTTTGATCGTCTCGTACGACCGTCGTGAAGGGAAGAAAGAGACAGTCCCGCGCTTCAATCTGAGGAACACCCCCCTCTTCAAACGGTTTTCCTTTTTTGACATCTTCAAGATAGACCACCACGTCCCGGAATTCACCGTTCGGCCCGACGTGAAACGGTTGCAAAATACGCCAACCCTGTCCATCGGAAATGCGTCCGCAGTAGAACGGGTCGGGCAACGTCATGAGGTTGTATCCCTTCGGCTTGGGCACTTGTCCTTCCAATCGGACCGTTCCCGTGATCGTTCCGCCTCCCATGACCGAGAATTCCTGATAGGCGATGGCCTGTCCGCTCGTCGCCAGGATCGCGAGTCCCGCTATCAATCGTGTTATGACTGTCACATTCATCGCTACCTCCTCATCACAATACAATCCGACCTCACTTCTGTACTGCTCTCTACAAGATAGAGGGCGGATATCTCAAAAACAAGTGGGGGAGCCGTGTGAACGACACGACTCCCCCACTCCCGAGCGATCTTGACTCCGCTTATTTCATCGCGGTGGGAACCGCCTGATGGTGCGGTGTACCTTCTGCTCGTTTGGCTCCTACACCGATCCCGCCGAGGGTCTGTATGCGGGTATCGCCTACGGGTAGGACTCGGAGATACCCCCATTGTCCGGACTGAGTATACGGCAGCCGTTGATTCGACCAGACAAAGTCCCCAACCTGACGATACGGACCACCCGCACCACCGCGTACGAATACGTCGAGGATTTCTGACCCGGCATACTCGACGACACTGATCATGTCCGCCCCCGGCATATAGGGCTCGATCGGCCACTCGTGTCCTTCGATACCGAACATCCCGTTTTGCTCGCTGTTGGCGCCGATCACATGAATCCTGATCGGGTCGCCGGCATGGGCCTCAATCAACGGAGTCACGGGATCTTCAGGCTTGTCTACGACGCAGGGTTGGAAAATCTTGCCCAGCGAACAGCCTTGATCTTCACGGAACTTGTAGGGCTCGGACCGATAGTTGACCGACGTCAATCCGGCCACGTTCTGCACATAGGGCATAAACGAGGTTCCGATAATATTATCCTCGTCTTGAAAGAAGAGGGCAATATCACGATAGTTCCGCTTTCCGACGTTTTCCGGCAAGGTCGTATCCACGATGACGTCGGCGCGCCAGGAATTTTTCTGTGACAGATCCGCACCGGTCACTGGATCACGGTAGTGCGATCCGCGTGGACCTACGACGATCGCGCCGTACAACCCATTCCGTGGATTCACGACAATGTTCCCACCATCCCAGACCAAGGAGGTCGTCTCCTTATTCAAGGGATGCGCATAATAGGTGTACTGGCGCTTCTCACCGGGACCGATGGTCTGGTCGCCGCCGTTGTGGCCGACGTTCAAGCCCTGACTATCTCTGGGATCAAAGGACAGGCCCGGCGCAAAAAATGAGGCTCGACTGGCCTTCATCTTATTGGTCAGATTCACCTTGATGCAGTCGCCCAGATTGACCCGCAACGTCAGCGGATGCGGTGTCGCGCCCGTGGAAACCGTGATGGCTTCCTCTTCAAGCGCAAAGATTTTTCCCTCGGGCATGGTCATCTCGATCTTTCGCTCGAAATCCACTTCAATAGCGTCCGGAGCCTTCGGATTGAGCTTCATCGGTCGGTCCAAGGATACGACATTGAAGTGCTTGACTGGAGCATCCGTCGGACACACTGAGTTCGGTGTGGCTGGAATGGCCAGCGGATTGGTTCCCTTCGGCAAGGGCATCAGGTCGGGGAGCTGTGTATCCAGCACCCGCACAATCCCCCATCCCCCTTCGGCAAAATGCGACGTACGCCCGTTGAAGTGGATGTAGTCGCCGGGCATGCCTTGGAAGCCGCCTGCTTTGGTCACGAGATCGTACCGCTCGGCAATCCCGACGTGAATCGAGTTCTTCCGATTCGCGTCTTCCGCAAATCGTTCGGTCAAGAAGGTATGACCGGAGATCGTCCAGACATGCGACTCGTTCATCAGTTGATGCAAAAGACGGAACACCATGGTGTCACCCGTATAGGCCCGCAACAACGGCGTCTCGGGATCTCCATGGATCTTGCTGCTGAACAGCTTCGACGTATCCAAATTATTCGCTAAACGTTGCGCAAACGGCTCCGCACGGAAGTTGAAGCCGCTGCCCGTCGTATGGGTCCCTCCGTTGAGGTAGTGATTCGGCGCCTTGAGGATCTTCTCCGGCATCTGGAAGGACACGGTTTTCCCGGCTTCCAGGGCCACCTCCATCGGTTGTCCGGGAGGATTCCCGGCTTCGATGACGTTGACTGTGTGCGGCACCGTGTCATGGATCGAGACCATCAGCTCACGGAAACTTCCGTTCACGCCGGCCCCGATCGGCTCGGTGCTATGAATATCGGCCACCGGGCCGCTGTAGACCAGTTTGCCGTTTTTCGGATCGTGATAGGTCGATCCGAAGGGTTCCACGATCGTGACGCCGAATCCACCGTGAGGCCATGTCGTGGCGCCGAACGCATGATCGTGCCAAAACACGGTTCCCATATCGACATCCACCCACCAACGATATCGGACAAACTCCGGCGACACGAGATCGTGTGCCGGATGCGCATGCTTGAGCGGCGTGAAGAACGTGAGCTGATCGCCTTTGATTTCCTTGATCCGAGCCACTTCTTGACAGCTCCGATCTCGAGGCAAGGAGGCTGCCGAATCGTGGCTTTTCTCTAAACAGTCCATGCCGACCATCACTTCGGTATTCGCATGGAACTTCGTCGCTCCGGGCGCCATGGCGATCTTGATGGAAGTCGCGCCCGCTTTGGCGCCACTGACCAACTTTCCGACCATTGGCGCCGGTAACCCTTGTTTGGCTTTCTTCCCCCACATGGTGAACGGCCTAACGGACATTTCATATTCAAACCCGGAAATCACGCCGTCCGAGTTCCCCGTATCGAACTGAAAAAAATGCGGATGAATGTTGATCTTGGACGATTGGAAGTTCGTGTAGTCGTCGTCATCCCACTCGCTGGTTAAGAGCACGTCGACACAATCATACACATTGGCGCGAATGACCGCCGGATATTTCATGTCGTCGTTTGCCCTGGTCAATTGCTCTTCTTCGTGCAACACATAGATCAAGCCGTCCTTGTCCACGATGGGCGGTTCGTTCCCCTGCTTCTTGGACAGGGTGATGGGCATGCGAACGAAGTGAATGTTGTAGTGCTTGCGATTGGCATTGTCCGGACAGAGACTCCACCGTCCCTGTTCACCAGGCAAAGCGGGTTCGGAGGTGCGGGCGCCGTGCTCGTCCTGATGAATCGGTTCCAGCCAGGGTGCCCCGTTGTGGTTGGCCGAGAACGGCACACGTTTGCCGAAATGCGGTTTGAATAACGGCCAGGCCATCTTGCCGGTGGTCGGATCGAACAGAATCGCCGGTCTGGTGCTGTCGTCCCATTTGGCCGCCCATGCATACTTGGGATTCTTCGCCGTACTCTCGCGCTCACCGCGTGCGATGGTGCCGTCCCACTTCCAATCCCATACCGTCGCGTCATACGCGAGGATCTGCCCTTTTTCGTTCTCGGTGTGGCCGGGCTTCCCTTGCGCCGGTACGAACATCTCCACCCAATCCTTGACGTTCACGATCACCGGGTTCGATTTCCAATTCGTCTTCTTCCCGTTCTCGACGATCTTGAACGTCTTTCCAAACCAATCGACCGTTGTTCCGATCAGTTTGTCCGATGAGACGCCGAGCTTCATCCTGCCTTGACGATCAGGCAATTCACGAAGATCCGGCATGCTGTCCGTATGCGCCGCGCCGACTTGGAGGGTGTTATAGAATCGTCCATACCCCCACATCCCCGCTACATAGTGATGCGCCACGTGGCAGTGATAGAGAAACTCACCGGCTAAATGCTGGCATCCACCGCCTCCGCATTCCGGCTCAAGATCTAGCGCTTCCGAAGGACCGACTACTTCCACATCGACACGATCGGACTTGGTCCGCACGATCGGGTACTTCACCGGGCCGTCTTTGCCGGCCGCCCAGAGATTATTGGACTCGGTGCCCGGGCTTCGCTGCCAGCGGATCGATCCACTGTGTGGGTGGTGGGAGTGGAATACTTCTGACCCTCCATGGACTAAGCGCCATTTGACTGGGTCGCCGAGATAGCCGCGCGCGATCGTCGTCGGCGTATCACCGAACGTATAGGAGCTGTACGCCAACGACTCATCCTCAAACCCGAAATACTCGTGTTGCAAATGCATCTGATCGATCCCGAACGGTTCGCTGCGGTAGTTGATGGCCCGTCCGCCGGGACGATAGGCGTCCGTCAACGGATCGCGCTGGGGCAAGAAATCCCCTTTCTTATTCAACGGACGAAACGCTTCATCCCCGATTTCATGATAGAACAGCACGAACTCGCGGAAATCCGGTCCGGAGGCGTTGTCGATATTCACCTGCCACCCGCTGTTGACTTCGGGCGCCGGGCCTCCTTTTCCGAGCGCGTCCACATATTTGGAGCCCCTGGGTTCCACGATGAACGCTCCGAAAAGACCCAAGACCGTCAGTTCACGATCGTGGCTGTACGAGTGAAATTGCCGCACGCCCTCTTGCATCTGCGGATGGATATACCACTCGAATTCCTGCGCCTTGCTTGGGGCGATAATGGACTCGGGATTCGTTGTCGTGGCCGGTCTTCCAGTACTGCTGATGACCATGCTGGAGGCCTGGATAAATAAACTTCCGTCTTCCCCCTCCATCTGGTTGCGCAATGTCATCTTGACGCAATCGCCTTGATTCGCCCGTAGGGCCAAGGGTTGGATCATGTCACCCTGCAGCCCCGTACTGACCGCGCCAGGGTCAAACCCATCTTTTTCGCGTGCATCTTTATTTCTGGCTTCTTCTGCCCGAACCTTGGCGACATCGTCCGTCAGCACGTACATGTATCCTGGATAAAAATCGAGCCAACGATTCAGCGTAATTTCGATGTTGATCATCGACACATCGAACTTCCGCACCGGTACGTTCGCCGGACATTTTCCGCCGGACGCCGAGACCGGTTCGCCCTTGTTGGCATCGGTCATCAGGAGAAAGCTGCTGCCGTCCTGCCCCATGTACTGATGCATCATCGACATGTCGTTGAAGGCACCGGAGGTATGTTGGGCTTGTGCATCGTGTTGGACTTGCTGATCTAGTTTTTCCATCAAACGATGGTGCTGCAGCTCCATTTTTTCGACGTTGCCCGAGCGGCCTTCCAATGCATTCTCAACGACCGTCTGCCCCTTGAGTTGCTGCGTCCATCCCGGAAGCGCGACAGGCGTGGCGTGACCTGCCTGCGACGACGAGGTGGGTTCTGCAGCGAATAATGGAGCCGCCACGACGCTTCCTGCCAATAGGACAGCGCGAAGCACCAGCGACAGGCGATCCCGCCGTCGATGCTGTGGTTGAACGAATACCTTCATGTCTGAGCCTCCTCTTCATGATGTATCTGCCACATCAGGCAGTTAGTTGATTTCCGCTCGTTCCTGACTGAGTCACGAGCGTCTCATGGTTCTTTGGAAAGAGAACCGGCCTCCGCTCCACATCCGGCCGCAATGTCTTGGAGGAGAAAGAGCTGGTGAAGGGTTCCTTCTTGCGAAGGAATGGGTCATTCGGAGGCCGGTCCAAAATCACCCAGACCTTCACCAGCGCTTTGTGATAACGCAATCGGTATGCCGTTGTTGCAGGACGCTACAGAGAAAAATAAATCGTCAAAGAAGATCAGGAGTTACAACACATCATGGACGTAGAGTGCGGATACTCTCCATGGGGCATTCGTCTACAGGATGGAACACATTCCGAGCGCGACCCAGACAGAATGAGCGATGTCAGATAGTTACACTGTTCAATTCTCTAGACACTGAACATTCGAACGGTGAGGCGTGATGGGGCACTATGGATCTGGCCGATAGGCCAATACAGGCCAATGATGACAGACTGTGATGCTTCGAGATTAAGAATTTTCACGAAAGTAGTGGTGTGCTGACGGCGTGATTGTGGTGCGTGAAAATGTACGTCGTCGTGTACGGTGAATCCAGCACTGCACGGTGTTGCGACGTGATTCCGACTTCAGAAGTGGACAGCACAAGCCTTGTCAACTGGTTGTTAGAAGAACGAGAGACTCGCGTAGGTCACGGTCGAGTTGTATTGGTCGGCAATTCCGCGGTCATAACGAAGCACCTGGCCTTTTTCTGCTTGAATCACTCGCAGCACGCTATAGATAGACGAGAAGCCGGAGATCCGTCGCTGATCCTGTTCTTTCTGAACATACTGCGTAAATTCCTCAGGTTTCAGATCCTCTACGTATTTGAGCATTTCTAGGTCTTTCTGCATGGAACGGTGGAACGAAAAATCCGTCGGTGGAGCGCTGTCGCCGTAACGCATGCCGAGGTGGGCTAACTCGCCTGCCGCAATGAGACAGACAGTTTTGCCGGATCGAGCGATCGCATCGCGCAACCCACTTAGAAATCGATCGACCGATGCCCGAACTGTCTGGTCGTTCAAGCTGAGTGCGGAGAATGATACGAGGATCGGAACGATCGTGAACGGTTTCTCGAGGATGGTTTGCAAAAACGGCAGCTGAAATTCAATGGCATGCTCCGACTCGTGCGCAAGGTCTTCTTCAAAATATTCCGGTACACCTGCCCTGAGGTGATCGAGAATCGAAGACTCCACAGGGACCACGCCGAATGGAGACTCGAAATCCTTGTCGGTCACTGCGAAGAGACGTTCGAGCCCCGCATGGGCCGTGCCGATCAGCACATACACATCCGGCTGTTGAGATTCTTGCAGTTCCTTGTACCCCCAGGCATAGATCGGTCCTGCCTGTTTAAGCTCATAGGTCGGCACGACCAGCCCTTTGATCGGCTTGCCTCGATTGTCCGATGGTTTGAAATCAGGCCCTTCGGATGAGGTGAAAAATCCGTCGATCTGTTTCTTCAGCTTGGAGCCATCGGCCTCATAACTACGTCCCGCAAACATCGGCCGGCGGGCCGCCTGTTGTCGGTAGGCAAGTTGTGCGTGTTGCCGCGCGGACTCAGTCCGCCCGTTCTCTAAAAAAAGTTTTTGATCAAGATCGGCAACAAGCTGCTCCACCTTATTCGGCAATAGAAACTCGCCGAACCGTTTCAGATACAACGCACCGATCTCAGGGAGCGAATGTTCTCCGTCGAAATGTTGCACGATGAAAAAGAAATTGAGCGGCAGGACCAACTTTTCCTTGCTCAAACCACTGGGATCCCAGAGCACGACCAACTGATCCTCACCCTGCTTGATAGGCGAAAACTGGAGATTGCGGAGCAGTGGGTGGTACGTGGGATCGTTGGCGACGTTGGAAGTCATAGCGAGGGTATTCTAGGCGATAGACTGAAGCCGCTGCAACCTATGCCGTACCGAACGGATCGGCTACTGATTATCGGGAGGGTGCGCTCGGTCGCGACGCCCCAGAAGAAACAGTGCGCCGACGGTAAGGATCAGCAGCCACAAGGTCGGCCGCCCGTAGGACGCATCGGAAAATTCGATCAAATCCGACAGCCGCCCGATCAACAACGACATACGGGCCATCACCGTATAGCCAAATGCGGCACCGAAGGAGATCATCAAAAAGAGAATGCCGGTTCGTGCGACGGCCTTGCCCATCCCGCGATGCTCGATCGAGAAGAAGAAGTAGAACAACACCGAGCCGACACCGAGCAAAATGATGATCGCGTTCAGGTTGCTGGCCGGATTGAGCAGGTTCATCGAAAAGGTCACCCCGTCAGGCCCTGCAAGAGACAGCAACGGCCTGATGGTGTCTTCCACCTGCTTCAAGATGAAGGAGGAAATCGTCCGAGGAATTGCCAACCCTGCCCCCATCCCCACGATGAAGGCGAACGCGTACCGGGACAGCCAAGCCACCTTCGGGACATACCGAGCCAACATGAGCATGCCGATCGCGACCGGAATCAGGAGTGTAATCTCTCCATGTTCAACGATCGGCTTAACAATCAGATGGACGATGACGGTGTCGTAGGTTTTCACGATCGTGTAGCCGACCGAGACTCCGACATACAGATGCTCCGCCAGTTTGAAGAGCGGAGTATCTTTATAGAGGAATGAAAAGATGAGCAGGGTCAATCCCGTCGCGACCCAGGCTCCCAGAACCATCGCATCCATCCGGTTACCTCACCCCTACCTGACCTGTTCGTGCATCCGAGCGGTTCGCCGGAGCGAAAAATAAAAGACGTTGCAGATGATCACCAGTACGATAATGGCCATATGCGTCGCGGACTGCGCATCCATTCCCGCCACCGCCTTACCCTTTTGACCGATCAGGCTCTCGTACTCCGCCGCGCCGCGGAGCCCACCGATCAACCCATTGATCTGTCCGCTTCTCAACAGGGGATACAACCCAGGCGCCATGACGCCCGTGCACCCACCGCCCAACTCGAATTTGTATTTATCCTTGCCGAAGACATACCACTCTTCCACCCCTGGCCGTCCGGCTCCTAGACTGACCAGATAGGTCACGTCTTTCAGGCTGCGCACGCCGTTGAGCACGGGCAACTCCTTCGTGGACTTACCACCGTAGTCGCTGGGGAAGGCTGAATAGAGATTTTGCCCCATATTGATGATCACGGCTTGACCGCCGGGACTCCACCCGAGAAAGGCATAGTCCGTTCCGTATTCCTTGCCCATTTCTTTGGCAACTTGGGTGACCAATTGATCGGCCATTCCGGTACCGGATACCCAGAGCGTCATCGTCACTACGCGTAGATTTTTCCTGAATGCATGCCGCAACAGCGCAATCGCCTGCGGATGCAGCTCGGGCTTGGACGCGGGATCAAAATCGATCGACAACAGAAAGACCGACCGCTCAGGCAGCGACTCGATATGGTCGTAGACGCCTCGAACTTCCGGCGAGATCTTGATCGGCAACCCGACCGGATACAACAACGGCACGAGCGTGCACAGACCGATCACTAAAAAGATGATCCGCCGATCGATCTTGAGCATACGCTCCGCGATACTCATGCCCTCTTCGGTTCTCCCTTGCTATGAACTGCTCGTCGACAGAACTGCACTACCTATTCCTTGCCCCCACCGAGATAGGACCGCTCCACGCCGAAGATAATCTTCAGCGACAAGGCAATCGCGCCAAGACTGACGCCGATCAAGATGGCCCGGCGCACGGACGCGTTGAGCACATTCAAAATCCAGGACGAGACATCGCCGCTCAAAGGAACCAGGTATTCGCCGAGCGGCACGCGCCCCATCATGACGATGACGGCAGCCACCAGGAGCACCGCCGCTTCGCGGCTTCTCGCCCGAAACGACCGGTAGGCCGCCGACGCGATGAAGAACGCCAAGATAGCAAACATGGTCCCTTGCAGCGGCACCATCATAAAGTTGTACACCCAGCCGAATGCCGTCATAACCCCGTCGATGCTTTCTTTTCCATTCGCCCAGAGGCCAACGACGATCGTGCCGAGCATCCCCGCATACAGCACGAGGCTATAGCCCCATCCGGCCTCTTGCCGTTTGATCTTGACGGCATGTTGATGGAAGAGGCTGGTCACCCCCAAGATCAAGGCGAATCCACCGATGATCTGCAGCCATTTTGTCGCCGAGGTGAGCATCTGCTCTGACGCCGGATGCGGGACGTAGTACTGCGCTGCGAACAGAATACCGGTGACCATCGTAATGAGGAGCGGCAGTTGTCGGCGTAAGAAGATCATTTCAGGTCCCTGAAGAAATCAAGAATCAGCTGCGGCCATTGCGCGCCGGTGACGACGCTGATCGTTGCCAACAACGTTCCAACGGCGATCGCGCTGAGGATCACCGCCTTCCCGATGTCCTGACCACACAGCGTGCCGACTTGAACCGGCTCTTTCGAGAGATAGGCGCTGGCGGCGTACAACTCTTCGCCGATCAACGTGTAGTCACAGGTGGTCACGAAGAACGGCAGTTGGTGGTCTGCATCTGTTCCCGCGATTTGGATGGCACCGGTACTCGCGCCGGTTTCGGTGAGCAACAGCGACTCGGCAAAGTAATGGCCCATAAAAAAGTTCGCGGCCGGTTTTTTTCGCAGCATGATGCCGTCGACCGCAGCCGTGTAGCTGAACTGATCGGAGGTGATGAAAAAATTCGCGTCTTCTTTAAATAAATCCGGCTTCCCTGCCTCTAAATAGGCTTGTTTCGTAATTTCCTGACAGACCGCCATCGTCATCGGTTCGCGGTGCGGCACCAGGAGTTCCGTTTCATACGAGGCGGCCCGTTTTGCCACGCGTCCCAAGATGACCGCCGCCGCAATCGTCGAGGGGTCGTGCAAGTCGTGCGCACCGGTGAGGTACAAGATGGGTTTGCCCAATTCGGTTGCGCGACCGATCGCTTCGTCGACGGCATCAAGTCCCGGGATACGGCGGAGGAAGATGTCGTGTCGTTTGGCATAGCCGATCGTATAGAAGACCAGTCCTCCGAACGACACCGCGATCAGCAGATTGTTGAGCTGGTTCCAGTTGAACCAATTGACATCCGGGGTCGCCACCTGCACCGCGCTGACGGTTCGCTGGTCGCCTTGAACGACGGCCACAGCGACGGCATAGGACGTTCCATCCTTGATCTCGACACCCTGTACAGTCCTGATCGTCATTTGATGCCACGTCTTTTCCACCTGCCTCGTCCACCAGGCAGTTTTTGTCTCGCCGACGTATTTCGTGTTCGATGGAAATTCCGTGACGATGGTGAAGGTCGCTGGATCAATCGCGGACGCCTCTCCAACCAAGATTTGATAACGAACGTCCGGCCCATCCCAAGACGCCGGCGGCCACTGGACAGTCAGATTCCCGCCTCCGTCATTCGGCGTATCGAAGGCATGAACATCTTGTGGAGCTGTAATCGCGATCTCAGCCGAGGCACAAAGCGGTACGACGCTCGATAGACAGACGGTCACGATCAACACGCGCCATATAGAATGGCCACGTTCACTCTTTAGCAGATGCGTTTCACGATCCACGCGTCACGCCCCTTCGATGACCTCGATGTTCGTCCGTGGCACCACGACTCGCGTTCCATCGGACAACGTGACTTCCAGCACACGTACGTGACTTTCTGTAGGGATCTTGGTCAGCTCGGACGGAAGTCCCGACACGTCACCGATTCGTCCAAACAGCGGATCGCGGATGATCCGAACGGGATCCCCGATGCGGATTCCTTCTCGCCCTGTTTGAGCCGAATTCCCCTCGTCTCCCTCAGGTCGAGGAATGATGAGTTCAGGGCGAATCACACCGGCTCTGATCTGTGTTGCGCCGGAGATCGAGGCCTGCCGACCGGTATGGGCAGAAAGCAGCTTGAAGGTCTTGGCCGCCATCGGAATCGTCCCGAATCCTTCAGTGAGAATTAATGTAAAGCCCACCTGCTCCGTCCCCGTGATCGCGACACCGAGGTCGTAGCCCAACAGCGCACGGAGATCCTCATCATGAATGCCACCGACCACCAGCCCGGCAACCCCGACGGCCTTGGCCTGTTTCATCGCATCGGCTGAGAGGAACGATCCACCTACGACGACCTTGCCTTTCATTTCGGCAGTGAGATGACTCGGTGTCAATGGTTCGTCAGGCGCCTTCACGCCCATGACGATCTCGCCCGACGTTTCTCCACCGATGCCGAAAATACCTTGCACCAAGCTGCACCGAGTTTGTACCACCACACCCTGCTGCGGTACTGTTTCCGCAATGGTGCCGTCGACATACGCCAGCAACTTGAGAACTCGGGGAGGTTCACGCAAGAGCACTTGTCCCGTGACGGTCGATATCGATTCGATCGTGCCTGTTACCGGCGAACGGATCTCCGTCTTGAACCATTTCAGCAGCGGTTTGTTCTCGGCGAGGATGTCATCCTGCTGGACTGCCTCGCCTTCTTTCTTGATCAAATAGTCTTTGATCTCGTCCGGTGCAATGCTGAGCTGATTAGCGAGATTGAGGGGAAACACTTTCCCCGGCAGTTCCGCCTGAGCGACGACGTGATCGGCACGCACTCGGTCGCCGATGCCAACCAAGACCTTCCCGGGCAACGGCAACATGCGTCTGCGATGAATCAGCGCATGGTCGGTGACGGTGAGGCCTGGAGTATAGGAATGAGCCATGCTTTTTCTAGTTCTGAGTGCTGAGGACTAAGTGCTGAGAGAATGAACTGCTTCGGAAGTCTGTCGGAATATTCATCGCTCAGTACTTTGTTCAGGGTAAAGTCCCACGACGTTGAACCATTTTGTGAGTGCGGCCACGCGCCCTTGTTGATCCGCCGGGAGTCGGAGCGGTCGTCCGCGGCCGTCGAGCAGAAGTCCGACAACACCTCCCTGCACGTCTTTCGTCATTGCAATACCTGGCCCCGCCCCCATGTTGACTTGCTTGGCTGGTTGCACTGTGATCGTCGCTCGTTGGTCGGCGCCCAACGGATAGAGCCGCACGTCGCCGAACGTCAATCGATCGTTCACGATCTGCCCATCAGGCAATGTGAGCTGATAGTTGGTGCAGAGCTCTCCGTCCTTTCCCTGCCCGACCGGCGCGATACAGGTTCCCAGATAGATCATGCAATCTCGAATGAATACATCGGTGGCCGCCTTCTCGTTGATCGTGGACAGCACTCCAAGATGCGGCATCATGAAAATGCTGTCGACCGACAACATCGTGCAGCCCATCGGTTCATAGGCATCGACCATCATCAGCATCGACTGGATGCGTCGCGGGGCATGGGACAGAATGCCGCCGCTCCCGACGATCAAATCCAGCTTCATCATATCGATCAATGTCTTGCCCGATGTCTGCTGCTCGAAGACATCGGAAATCGTCCGTTCCTGCTGCACGCCCTTTAACCCCGTCGCGAGCGACTTGTGATGGATCAAGGCCAGCCGCAAAGCTTCTCGAGCGATGGCCTGTTCGATCTGCAGTTCGTCGAGCGTTTGCGGAATGGTCGTGGGGCGGATCATCTTGTTCTTGATGCGGTTTCGTAACGTCTGTTCATCGATCGTGAACGGTACCCACCGCATGATATTGGCCAACCCTGCTTCGGCCAACACATTGGACACACTGTAGGACATGCCGAGATTGGCGCTGACCGTTCGGTTGAACCGGCCATCAAACACGGAGAACATGTCCGTCGTCGCGCCTCCGATATCGACCCCGATCAAATTCAAATGCTCTCGTTTCGCAATCGTCTCCATAATGAGACCGACTGCGGCAGGAGTGGGCATGATCGGCGCCCCGGCCATCTCGATGAGCTTCTTGTAGCCAGGCGCCTGTTGCATCACATGCTCAAGAAAGAGGTCGTGAATCTTGTTCCGCGCCGGCGCCAAATTCTCTCGCTCCAGCACCGGCCGGATATTCTCCGTGACGACCAGCGCCGACTTGTCTTCCAGAATCTTTTTCACCTGAGGCTGCGCTTCCTTGTTGCCCGCATAGATCAGCGGTAATTTGTACGTCACTCCAAAGCGGGGCCGTGGTTCTGCCGCTGCGATATATTCGGCCATCTCCACCACGTGGGTGACTGCCCCCCCATCTGTTCCCCCAGACATGAGAATCATATCCGGCCTCATGGAGCGGATCCGCTCGATTTTCTCGTGCGGCAACCGTCCATCGTTGGCCGCCAATACGTCGATGAC
>CABVRR010000026.1:29545-38895 GCA_902500705.1 uncultured Nitrospira sp. | reverse complement strand
AGATGGTGCAAATCCATCACGGTGCCGCCACTGTAAGCGGGGAGTGACTCTGCAAGATGCCACTGTGTGCTTCGGCGCATGGGAAGGCGCGGAGAAGCGACGAGCCGCGAGTCAGGAGACCCAACTGCCGGAATGATCGACGCCCTTCGAGTCAAAGGGAGGTTTTCATGAATCGGGTTCGTTCCTGTGTGTTGTACTGTGCGCTGGTTTTCTTCTTCGGCATCATGTCTCCGCTCTGTTCGGCATTCGCGCAAGATATCGCGATGGCCGACCAACAAGATTCCATTGAAGTGCCAGACGTTGTCGTGAGTGCGACCAAGACCGACATTCCCGCCAAACATGTCACGAGCGCCGTTGAGGTCATCACCGGCGAAGAGATGCAACAACGAAAGGTGAGAACCGTGGCAGAAGCGCTCCGATGGGCGCAAGGTCTTTCAATCAACCAGAGTGGCGGTCCCGGCACAACCGTGGACGTGCGGATGCGTGGGGGCACGGCGGAACAAACACTCGTCTTGATCGATGGCGCCATCGTGAACAGCGGGACGACGGGGGCTTACAACTTTGCCGACTTGACGAGCGACAATATCGAACGTATCGAGATTTTACGGGGCAGCCAGAGCATGCTCTGGGGTTCGGATGCGATGGGTGGCGTGATCAACATCACGACAAAGCGCGGACGTGATAAACCGAACGTCTCCGGGTTTGCTGAGTACGGCTCGTTTAATACCATTCGAGAGGGTGCAAGTGTCGCCGGCAAGAAAGGTCCGATCGATTTCTCCGGATCGATTTCTCGATGGGACACGGCAGGCTTTTCAGCGATCAATTATCGACGCGGAGCTGCTGAGCGCGACGGGTTTCATAATTGGCAGGGATCCGTTCGACTCGGCGCCGACCTTCCGAGGGACGGACGACTGGAATTCAGCTTTCGATGGATGCAGTCGATCGTGAATTTCGATGGGTCCGTGTTCAATTCGACTACCTTTGCATCAGACCCTGCGGACGTTTTCGGCGCAAAATCGAACAGCACCCAATACGTCTTCGCAGGAAATTATACGCAGCCGATCACCGCATGGTGGTCACAGAAGCTCACGTTATCACGAGCAACCGACAAGCTGATCAGCGACGGGGGAACTTTCACTCGTAATGTTGTAACCGGATCAGTGGAGCCGGTCGGATTTCCCTTTCGGTCTCAAATTGAAAACATCAGCAATCGGATTGAATGGCAGCACAACGTGCAGGTCGGCAAACCACTCTTACTGACGGCCGGCTATCAGTTTCGGGAACAGAAGGGCGACAATCGAGATCTGCTGACCAATACGATCACCTTTGAGGACAAAGCCGTCCGCAGTCACGCAGGGTTCGGCGAAGCACAGTTGAACCTCTGGGATCGCGTATTTGGTACGGCAGGCATTCGGCAGGATGAATATAATGCGTTTGGGAGTGCGACCACCTATCGTGTCACGGGCGGATACCTGCACCATGAAACAGGCACGAAACTGCGCGGCAGTTATTCGACTGGATTTCGCGCTCCATCGATCAATCAATTATTTTTCCCAGGATTCGGAAACCCGAACCTCCAGCCGGAAAAGAGCCAGGCATTTGAAGCAGCCCTTGAACAAACGCTGCCTGGCGAGTGGGGATCCATCAGTGTGGGCTACTTTTGGACACGGTATCGTAATCTGATCTTGTCCGTATTTGATCCGGCTGTCTGCACGGGACCTGGTTCGTTCGGGTTCTGCGCGCAGAATGTGGGGTTGGCTAGAGCAGAAGGCCTGGAAGTTAGCACCAAGCTGAAGTTGCTTCGCGACCGACGATGGGCAAAAAGCTTGGATCTGCAGATTCAGTATACCTATGCAGCCACCCGAGATATCAACAATGGCCCGGATACGCGCCTGCCGAAGTGGCCGCTCCATCAAGTCACGACCATTATCAGCTATCAACCCATTGAAGGGCTCCGGGCCAATCTCGAGGGACGGTATATGGGCGAACGGTTTAACAACACCAGCAACGTCGGGCCAATCCCGTCATTTGTGGTGTGGAATCTCTCCGCCAGCTATGACGTGACGAAAAATATCCAGACGTATGTACGACTCGACAACATGTTCAACGAAAAGTACGAAGAAGTGATGTGGTTCGGCACGCCGATCCGATCGATCTTCGGAGGAGTGCGTATCAATTATGATCTTCCAATCTAGATGAGTAGCGGAAACTATCCACGAGTGGTCATTGCCGGCACCTCCAGTGGTGTCGGCAAGACGACCGTGACATTAGCCATTCTGACGGCCTTGCGCGAGCGAGGCCGCCTGGTCCAGCCGTTCAAGGCGGGGCCGGATTTTATTGATCCCGGTCATCATCGAGCGGCGACGGGACGTCCCTCTCACAACCTGGATGGATGGATGTTAGGAAGCGCTCTCAATCGAGAGATCTTTGCACGCGCTGCTGCCGATGCTGACATTTCCATTATTGAGGGCATGATGGGGCTGTTCGACGGCAGTTCGCCGGTACACGACGTTGGCAGTACGGCCGAACTGGCCAAGCAGCTAGATGCCCCAGTGATCTTGGTGATCGATGGGAGCGCCATGGCCCGTTCTGCCGCAGCGATGGTGGCAGGCTATGCGCGTTTCGATCCGAAGGTGCGTGTGGCGGGAGTCCTGTTCAACCGCGTGAGTAGCGAGGGACATTATCGACTGCTCAAGGCAGCCATCAAGCAAGAGACAGACGTAGTGCCCATAGGATATTTGCGTCCCGATCCCACCATGACCATTGCCGATCGGCATCTGGGTCTTGTGATGGCCGGAGAACAACGCGAGAGTGATCTGTACCGACGGTTCGCCAAGGCTGCTTTGGAGACAGTCGACCTGGATCAGTTTGAAGCCCTTGCACACTCCTGTGCTCCCTTGCCACCATCATTGAGTCCAATGATACATTGTCGACCGAAGACCGTCCGAATCGGCATGGCACACGATGCGGCCTTTTGTTTCTACTATCCGGACAATCTGGCGCTGCTGGAGGCGGAAGGGGCCGAACTCGTTCCGTTTTCCCCTCTCCAAGACCAGCGACTTCCCGACGATCTGGGGATGTTGTATCTGGGCGGAGGATATCCGGAGTTGCATGGCAAGGCATTGGCGGCTAATACTGCGATGAAGCTGGCCGTTCGGCAATTCGCCGAGCACGGAGGAACTATCTATGCAGAATGCGGCGGCATGATGTATCTCACACAAGGCATCAGAGATTTTGATGGACACCTGTCTGAGATGGTCGGAGTGTTTCCTGCCGAAGCCGCCATGCAGCGACAACGAATGACGCTGGGGTATCGGACCGTTAATCTATCGCAGTCCTGCATACTGGGATCAACCGGGGTGGCTGGACGAGGACACGAATTTCACTATTCAATCCTGGTACCCAAAGAGCCGTTAACCTACGCCTGTCGGCTGACCGACGCACAAGGAGAGGCACAAGGCCGTGATGGAATCGTGACCGGTAACGTATTGGGTCTCTACACACATCTTCATTTTTCCAGTGAGCCGAACACGGCAGTATCATTGATCGCGGCTGCCGCTCGATCGAAATCCGAATCGGTTGCGCTGAGATCGTCGGAGGTCACCTGATGAAACAAGATGAGCACCAAGCAAAGATGGCCAGGCTGAAAGCGTCGGTGGACCGGCGAATTGAAGCGGCACAAGACGAGAAGGGCTTGCTGATTGTTTATACCGGAGCCGGCAAAGGGAAGACGACGGCCGCCTTGGGCATGGCGCTCCGCTGTATCGGCCACGGCATGAAGGTCGCCGTGATCCAATTCATCAAAGGCGCAATCGATACGGCTGAAGAACGAATGCTCACCTCGTTCGGAGAGCGGGTCGTATTTCTGCGGATGGGCGAAGGCTATACCTGGGAGACGCAAGATCGTGAGCGGGATACCCGTGTCGCACACAGCGCGTGGCAAAAAGCTTCCGAGTTTCTGCGAGATCCGTCCTACGCCATGGTGATCCTCGACGAATTCAACATCGTGCTTGGACATGGGTATGTGACGATCGATGATGTCTTACCGGTGTTGCGGCAACGGCCGTCGATGCAACATGTCGTGCTCACCGGACGCGGCGCCCTCCTTGCCTTGATCGAGGCCGCTGATTTGGTGACGGAAATGAAGCAAGTGAAGCATCCTTTTCGCAACGGCATCAAGGCTCAAGCCGGAGTTGAGTTTTGAAAGGGCCGGTCCAGAAGACATGCGAACATTGTGGACAGGCGTTTGAGTGCGGCGGCTATCAATGTTGGTGCGGTACGTTGGGGATCACGGAAGCTCAGATGGACTGGATTGCCGCACGTTATGCGGATTGCCTGTGCCCGGTCTGCTTGGGAAAGGTCGCAGCCGCTGAATTGGGACCGCAGCCACTGCCTCACACGACACCGTTGTGCTGAGTGAGCAATAAGATGAAACAACCACAAGGGCGATTTTCAGAGCGTGAGCGAGAGGCTGTCTATCGGGCGATCTTTGAGCGCCGCGACGTGCGCCGGAATTTCCTGCCGACGCCGATTCCCGATATGGTCTTGACGCGGCTGTTGACAGCGGCGCATCACGCAGGATCGGTCGGATTCATGCAGCCCTGGGATTTCGTGGTCATTCGTGATCATGCAACCAAGCGAGCGGTCAAGGGACTCTTCAACAAAGCCAACGCCGACGCGGCAGCACGCTACCAAGGCACCAAAGGCGAACTCTATCGACGTCTCAAATTGGAAGGAATCAACGAAGCTCCGATCAATCTCTGCATCACGTGCAGCCGCCGACGTGGCGGCCCGCACGTGCTCGGGCGCTCCACTGTACGTGAAACAGATTTGTACAGTACCTGTTGCGCAATCCAGAATCTCTGGCTGGCTGCCAGGGCCGAAGGCATCGGAGTCGGCTGGGTGAGTATTCTTGATCATCAGGCCTTGAAACACGTGATCGGTGTGCCGAAGTCTGTCACGGTGCTTGCCTATCTGTGCCTGGGATATGTGTCTGCATTTGAAGCGCAACCTGATTTGGAAGCCGCCGGATGGCGGAGCAGGATTCCGGTCCAACAACTGATTCACTATGAGTCCTGGGGCAATCGACTCCATCGCGAGGAGAAGAAGACCGATGCGTATCACCAAGGTCTATACAAGAACGGGCGACGCAGGAAAAACTAGGCTGGCAGGCGGACAACCGGTGTGGAAAGACAGCCTCCGTGTCGAGGCGTACGGAACCGTCGACGAGCTTAATGCATCGGTCGGCGTGGCGCGGGTGATGAATGCCGATGTGGTGGATGAATATCCGTCCGCCGTGCTGCTGGAACGCGAATTGCGTTGGGTGCAGAACAAGTTATTCGATGTCGGGAGCATTTTAGCAACGGCACCAGGGCAAACATTTAAACAGATGCCGCAGGTGTCGGCCAAGGACGTTCTTCGCCTCGAAAAGTTGATCGATCGTTGTCAGAAAGATCTTAAACCACTTAAAGAGTTTATCCTTCCAGGTGGTGGGAAAGTATCAGGTTTTCTTCATCAGGCCAGGACGATTTGCCGTCGAGCCGAACGATTGTGTGTGACCCTCTCAAAAACGGAACCAGTCGATCCAATGATCATCAAATTCATTAATCGACTGAGCGATGCGCTGTTTGTGTTGGCCCGATGGGTCGCCAAGACGCAAGGTGAATTGGAGTTCTTGTGGGAGCGCGATGTCGCAACGAAAACCGAGTAAACGTCGGCCGGTACGCCGAGCACACAGCCGCATCATTCTCGTACTCGGAGGAGCATCGTCCGGGAAAAGTGAGGTCGCACTCCGGTTAGCCGGTTCACAGGAGCCTCGCGCATTCATCGCGACCGGTCAGGGGTTGGATGATGAAATGGCGGCACGCATCGCCCGGCATCAAGCCGCACGTTCGGCTGATTGGGAAACGGTTGAAGAACCGCTCGAAGTGGAAGCCTGGTTTGCAAAACAGGGGACTCGCTACCGAACCATTCTCTTCGATTGCGTCACTCTCTGGGTGAGCAATCTGGTCGGAACCGGCCTGAAGGAATCGGTCGTGCTTGCACGCGCTGAAACACTTGTGCAGAGAATGCGGACAACAGCAGCCAGGGTCGTCATCGTCAGCAATGAATTAGGCCTTGGGCTGGTTCCGGCTGACCCGTCGACACGAGCATTTCGTGATCTTGCCGGACGAGTGAACCAACGACTCGCCGCCGGAGCGGATGAAGTGCATCTCGTCGTCAGCGGGATATCGCTACAGATGAAAGGATCCATGGGATGAGCATTTCGATTCGAGACACATGCCTGCAAATTCAACCGCTTGATCCGTCCGTCCGTTTGAAAGCTCAAGCAAGATTGGCTCGTCTGACCAAACCAGTCGGGAGTCTTGGCCGTCTCGAGGAATTGGCCGCGTCATATATTGCGATGACCGGCGAACTGAAGCCGAACATTCCACGAGGAACGATCTTCACCTTTGCCGCCGATCATGGGGTGACGTGTGAAGGGATCAGCGCGTATCCACGTGAGGTGACGCCCCAGATGGTGCTGAATCTTTTGCGGGGCGGCGCCGGCGTGAATGTGTTGGCCCGGCATGCCGAGGTGGCGGTGCGCATTGTCGATATCGGTGTGGACTACGAGTTTACGCATGCACCGGGTTTGATTAAGCGAAAGATTATGAGAGGCACGAAAAATTTATCGATCGAGCCGGCGATGACGCGTGATCAAGCGGAAGAAGCGATCAGGGTCGGGATTGAGATGGCGACGGAGGCCTGCAAGCAGGGAATCGGTATCATCGGGACCGGTGAAATGGGGATCGGCAACACGACGCCGAGCGCGGCCATTACGGCGGTGCTGACGGGACGGCTCGTCGCTGAAGTGACCGGGCGAGGGACCGGCATTGACGAATCAGGTCATGCGCACAAGATCGCAGTGATTCAGGCGGCGCTGGATCTGCATAGACCCAATGCGAATGATCCGGTTGATGTATTGAGCAAGGTCGGAGGATTGGAGATCGGCGGCTTGGCCGGGCTGATGCTTGGCGCGGCAGCGGCGCGGGTACCCATCGTCTTGGATGGGTTTATTGCCGGCGCGGCGGCGCTGATTGCCGTCGCACTTCAACCGTTGTGTGGCCAGTATCTTATCGCGTCCCATCAGTCGGTCGAGCAAGGGCATCGCGCGGTCTTGAATCATCTTGGATTACGGCCGCTGTTGGATCTCGACTTGCGCCTTGGAGAAGGAACCGGAGCGTGCCTGGGCATCGACCTCGTGTTCGCGGCCATCAAAGTCTACACGGAAATGGCGACGTTCGATGAAGCAGGTGTGCTGGAGAAGGCGTAGTCAACATGGAAACCGTTACCAGGCCGTTCATCTTTGCCTGGCATTTTCTGACGACCATTCCCCTGACCCGGACGCATCACGAACCGACCGCGTCGGAGCTGGCTGCATCGATGGCCTGGTACCCGGTCGTCGGCCTCCTGATCGGCGCCGGACTCATCGGGATGGATGCGGGGCTGGCCGCGCTGTTCGCTCCTGTCGTCGTCAATGTGCTGCTGATTGTGCTGCTGGTGCTGGTGACGCGCGGGCTTCATCAGGACGGCCTCGCTGATACGCTGGATGGATTGGCCGGAGGCCGAGCTGCTGCGGATCGACTGTCGATCATGCGCGATCCACGCATCGGCGCAATCGGTGCGACAGGACTCTTTCTCTCGCTGATTCTCCGATATGCCGGATTGATGGCATTACCCCATGATTTGCGGCTGCCCGGCTTGCTCTGCATGCCGGCCATGGGACGTTGGGCAATGGTGACGCTGGCGTGGATTGCTCCCTATGCCAGAGCGGAAGGAGGATTGGCGGCGCCGTTTCTCACACATCTATCGTGGCGACAGGTTGCCATATCCTCGATCGTGTTAGCGATTGCACTGATAGGAAGTTTCGGAGTCGTCAGCGCGTGCTTGATTCTCCTGGCCGGGACAGTGATCATCCTTCTCGGCTGGTGGGCCTGCCGCAACTGGTTCGGCGGAATCACCGGAGATACGCTTGGGGCCACCAACGAAGTGATCGAGATTCTCTTTTTGCTGTTGGTCCCTCTCTTGCTCCGGTGGCCATGACCGGTACTGAACTCCTCATCGCTGCTGCACTTGATGCCATAGGCGGCGACCCCCGTCGGCTGCCTCACCCGGTCCGTGTGATAGGACGGTGCATCGCGTGGTTCGATCACCGAATACGCATGATCTGCAGGAGTGGGACGAGCCTTCGTCTTGCAGGAATCTGTCTGGCCGCCGGATTACCGATGACGGTCTTTTGTCTCAGCGCAATGATGATTGAAGCGGCCGACCATTTTGCGGGATGGCTGGGATCGGCGCTATCGATTGGATTGGCATCGACGACTCTCGCTGCTCGAGATCTGTGGGATCATGTCCGTGCCGTGAGCGGTCCGCTTGGAGTCGGTGATCTCCCGGCGACACGTCGAGCCGTCGCCATGATCGTCGGACGAGACACAGCAGAACTCTCGGAGTCCGAGACGGCTCGCGCGACGGTAGAAACGATTGCGGAAAGCGCGGCGGACGGTGTGATCGCTCCGCTGTTGTATCTGACGATCGGCGGCGCTCCATTGGCCTTAGCCTATAAAGCCGTCAATACGCTGGATTCGATGATCGGACATCGAGACGAGCGGTATGTCGATTTTGGCTGGGCCTCGGCCAGGCTTGATGATCTAGCCAATTGGATTCCAGCTCGTCTTGCGGCGGTCTTACTCCTTGTCGGCGCCGGATTGGCCACAGGACAACCGGAACGGATCCGCAATGGATGGACGGTGCTTCGGCGAGACGGGCATCGGCATCCTAGTCCCAATAGCGGCAGACCCGAGGCAGCCATGGCCGGCATTTTGGGCGTGAAGCTGGGAGGCACCAACTTCTATGACGGCATCGCACATGACCGGCCTGTACTTGGTCGAGAAGGACGAGACGCCGCCCCACATGACATCCCCCCAGCAGCAAAGATCATGGTTACGGCCTCTGCGCTCGGTGTCGTACTGGCAGTAGGGCTCAGATGCCTCGCCTAAAGGGACACGTGCATGGCGGGGATATTTATCGCGCCGCACGTGAGCTGGGCCGTGATCCGAGCGACATTCTTGATTTTAGTGCCAGCATCAATCCACTAGGCCCTTCTCCTCAGGTCTGGAAAGCCATCCGTGCCGCGAAGCAGTTATTGAGTCACTATCCTGATCCCGACTGTTGGGACTTGCGGCAGGCACTGGCTCTGTTCTGGCGCATTGAGCCGGAACAGATCGTGGTCGGGAACGGCTCCACCGAATTGATCGATGCACTTCCTCGCGCACTGGGTATTCATCGACTCCTTATCGTCCATCCTACCT
>CABVRR010000026.1:0-29445 GCA_902500705.1 uncultured Nitrospira sp. | reverse complement strand
GATGCACTTCCTCGCGCACTGGGTATTCATCGACTCCTTATCGTCCATCCTACCTTTTCCGAGTATGCCGCTGCGATGACGCGAGCCGGGGGGCAGACCACGTTCCTCTATGCGGACCGAAGAGACCACTATGCACTCCCGATCGATCGGCTCTGCCGGGTGATGGAAACAGGGCGGGACGGCGGCCACTCGATCGATGGAATCGTTATCGGTCATCCCAATAGTCCAACAGGACAAGCCAGCTCTGCCAAGGATATTGCACGATTAGCCAAAGCCGCCGAGCGTCAAGGTCTTTGGTTGGTGATCGATGAAGCGTTTGCCGACTATTGTCCGGAACGGTCCGTCCTACGACAGGCGACGTCTTGGCCACATGTCGTGGTCCTTCGCAGCATGACTAAATTCTACGCCATGCCGGGACTGCGTGTGGGATACGCGGTTGCGACACAGCCGGTCATCAAGCGATTGCAACGACAGTTGCCGCCCTGGTCCATCAGCGTCATAGGACAGGTCGCTGCGCTCGCCGCACTGAACGATGCAGCCCATGCGCGAAAAAGTCTGCAATTTATGGCACGAGAACGTGAACGAATGAGCACGTTGCTGACGGCGCTACCCGGCTATGTCGTGATGCCGACCTGCGCGAATTATTTCTTCGTCGAGTTACCGCGCGGCCGACGAGCGAGTGAGATGACCGAATACTTGCGGCGCAAGGGTCTCTTAATTCGAGACTGTTCGTCCGTCCCCGGCACAAATTCAAGATGCATCAGGCTCGCCGTGCGATCGCAACGAGACAATGATCGGCTCATCCAAGCAATGTCGACATGGCTTCACTGAGACGTATCGTGAAGAAACCCATAGACCGAGATATGTGTACCCAGTACGACGTTATCGGTCCCACCCTGGTGATTCACCTTGGGCATCAAGGGCGCGTACTCTCGTCGGCGCCGCAAGGCGGAGGATTGCGGATGGCTTCCTATATTCTGAATCACCAGGTTGATGCTAATCTCACTACCAACAAACTTTTTCCTGATCCCGCTCGCGACTTACGACAACTGGCGTCCCGGCTCAAGATCACTGGGGAAACCGTCGGGCTCATGACGGCAGTCCCCATGACACAACTTGTGACGGCACGGGCGACTTCGGACAAGCTCTGGGTGGAATGTTTTGCAACGGTCGGCGTGACGAATGCCGTCCGCGCCGGAGAATGGCCACCGAAACATGCTCATCGCGACACAGCCGGCACGATCAACCTCATCCTCATCACAAACAGCAGTCTTTCCCATGCCGCGATGGTCGGGGTCGTACAAGTCGCCACCGAAGCAAAAACCGGTGTACTGCGTGATCATGTGGTACCCAGCTGCCAGAGCGGCATGGCCGCCACTGGAACCGGCACGGATGCCGTCGTCATTGCCTGTCGACTGCGTGGAGAGGGCTCGTGGCAGGTGTATAGCGGGACACACACTCTTGTTGGAGCGCTGGTCGGGCAAGTCGTGACCGACTGTGTCACGCGTGGTTTGGCAAAAGCAACGGCTTGGCGGGAGTTCCATCAATGACGGCACGGGCACTTGCTGTCCTTGGAACCGGATCGGACGTCGGAAAGAGTTTGATCACAGCCGGGATCTGTCGGTTGCTTCACCGCGCCGGTGTGCGCGTGGCTCCGTTCAAAGCTCAAAACATGTCGCTGAATTCGTTCGTCACCCCTGATGGTGGTGAAATCGGACGAGCCCAAGCTCTGCAGGCGGAAGCCTGTGGGCTTGCGCCACATGTCGACATGAACCCGATTCTGCTCAAGCCGGAATCGGATCACTGCTCGCAAGTCGTGGTTCTCGGCAAAGTCTTCGCGAAGCAGGACGCCTCGACATACTTTGATGGTCGGCGGAAACTCTGGTCGGTCGTGGAAGACAGTTATGCTCGGTTGGCAAGCCGGTATGATGTGATGGTCATCGAAGGGGCCGGCAGCGCGGCGGAGGTGAATCTTCGAGAACGCGATCTCGTCAATTGGCCCGTGGTGACCCTTGCGGATGCTCAAGTCTTATTGGTCGCCGATATCGATCGTGGTGGCGTGTTTGCTCAAGTGATCGGAACTCTCGACTTACTGGAGCCGGACGAGCGGGCCAGGGTCTGCGGCGTCATCATCAACAAGTTCCGAGGTGATGCGACGCTGTTCGCCGATGGAGTCACCTTCTTGGAAAATCGGACAGGGGTTCCGGTGTTAGGAGTCGTGCCGTTTCTCCGAGACCTAACCCTAGATCAGGAGGACAGTCTTGATCGTGCCCGTCTCCAACAAACCCCTTTTGGGCCAGACCGGCTCAATATCGCGGTCATCTTGCTGCCTCATATGAGCAACTTTACGGATTTCAACGCTGTGTCGGCTGAAGAAGATGTAGCGTTGAGGTATATCGACACACCGCATCAACTCGCCGATGCCGATATTGTAATCATTCCTGGAAGCAAGAATACCCTGGCCGATCTCTCGTACGTGCGGAAACTGGGTTATCTACCAGCGCTCGATAATCATCTCAACGGCCGCCGAGAGCTGATCGGTATCTGCGGTGGCTATCAAATGCTCGGCCGAACGATTGCAGACCCTTATGGAGTTGAACAGGGCGGGATAAGCAGCGGATTGGGCTATTTGAGCGTAGAGACACAACTCACAACCTCAAAGTGCACGATCCAGATAGAGGCCAGCCCTATGCCCCCTTTCCCAGTCAGCGAAGGACTGGCCCGTGGCTACCAAATCCACATGGGCGTCACACAACGCGTGAATGAACGTCCTTGTTTTCACGTCCACCCTCCGTCAGCCCAAAGCGGGGAGGTCCACTCATCGATCGATAGAAACGACAACACGTTTGATGGAGCCGTTCGGAAAGACGGCCTGGTATGGGGTACCTACATCCATGGCGTATTTGATGAGCCCGGCTTTCGTCGTGCATGGCTCAATCGTGCTCGCGTGAGGAAAGGGCTTTCAGCACTTGATAGCCATGCCTCGCAATCGGTCACCGTTCGATTGCAGCGTGAGCTCGACCGATGGGCTGATCATCTAGCCAATACCGTCGATCTGTCTTGTATGCTCTCTTGAAGTAGCCTTCCAGCATCCCTGAAGGTCCTTCACACGACTGCTATTCGTATAAGCTGTCGCATTGTCAGCCTCTACCTGCAACGAAAGCGTTGATATATCCCGTTTTCTTGCCAACCGGCAACAATTCGCTATACTACCTAAGAACAATACTTATACATGCTGCAAGAACTTTGAGGATAGCCTTGGGCATGAGCCTGTCGCCATTGATCTTAAGAGTTGCGTCTTTGCCGGCGTCTCAGGAGAACCCAGCGCCATTGCTAATAACAAGGGAGCTGCACACGTTTTTTTAGCAAGATTTGATCGTTGATACGGCACCTAGCTATGTTGCCAGAGATCGACTGTCTCGCAAATCAACTTTTTGAGAGAGGTTTCAGTACAGCACCACCGATGCGTTAACAATGCATATATATCAAAATCGAGAGGAAGGGATTTATGAGCAAAATAATGGTTGTCGATGACTCCTACGCAGAACTGCAACTGATCGAGTCGTATCTTAAAGCGGCCCAACACTCCGTTGTTTCATTCTCGACGGCTGATGGATTGGAGGACAAGGTCGCCTCAGAAAAACCAGATGTTATCGTGATGGATGTGGTGATGCCTGGTCGAAATGGGTTTCAGGCGTGCAGAGATTTAAAAGGCGATGCGCGCTTCAAGAACATACCGATCGTGCTCTGCACATCAAAGGGACAGGAAAGTGACAAGTTCTGGGGGCAACAACAGGGGGCTAACGGACACGTCGTGAAACCCTTTAAGGCAGAGGAACTTCTACATGCTGTGAAGCACGCCCTGAGCTAAGACAGACGATGCTTCGCCCAATCACGCAATAATGATTCCTATCGGTGAGTTGCCTCAACTTCAGTCAGACTCAGTGTCTGAACAGTCGAACTCCACGGAGTTTTTGCGGGTTTGTCTGGTCGAATTGGGAGGACGCACGTTCGCCATCGCCCTACACCAAATCCGTGAGGTTTTTGAACCTGAGTCGATCACGCCCGTACCAGGAATGCCTCCCGCTCTGGTCGGTATCACCAATCTACGCGGGACCATCATTCCTCTTGCAGATTTGAGGACGGCGTTGGGCATCCCCATCTCCACCACGCCGAAATATGCCGTGCTTATCCATCAAGGCACACAACAGGTCGGTATCCTAGTCGAAGGGGTACCGGAAATTCACACCGTCCAATCGGATCATCTGGCAGCTTTTTCAGAGCATACAGCGACCGACCAAAACCCCATATCGCCTGAGTCCTTCAAGATTGACAGCACGCTGAGCCCTCTCTTGAAAGTGTCTTGGCTCTTTGCCTCCATAGAGGGGATGAGCAATGCCCACAGTCCATAACGTCATATTGGGAATGATTTAGGCAACAACGGTGAACTCTGTCTTGAGTGGTGAATAGGAGGAGCGTCATGGCGAAGGCTAAGAAGACATGGAAGTGGTCACCTCGTGCATGGTTTAAAGACCTGAAAGCCTTGCATAAAATCTTGATAGGGTTTTCCGTCATCATGGTCGGCATGCTGGCAATCGGTCTGATCGGTTTGATGGGGCTCAGCCAGCTGAAGAAGCAGCTGAGTTCCATCTACGACGAATCGACCGTAGGAATCGCGCATGTCGCGGTGAGCAGCACCAACCTCAGTCTCTATCACAACGCGTTGTTAAGCGTTGCGAGCCAAAGACAAAAGAGTGATTTCGACGAATCCATCATTCCCCTTGCCGAGCTGAAGAAACGCACCCTTATACCGCTGGAGGCGTATCGGCCATATGCGACACATGAGACGGTGGATAGCCGGCGCGACGGACAGGAATTGGATGTCCTCCTTTTTACGTTGAGAGAATACTTTGCATCGGCTGAAAGCGCGGTAGGCGCGATGAACGATAGCTTCGACCCCTCACTGACGGATGAGCAACGGCAGTCGATGCAAGAATTGGGTGCAACCGTGCTGTCAACAGAAGTGGCATTGTGGCACGGTAGATCAATCTGGCGTTTTCAATGGGTGGCGCAACTCATTCGAGACTTGGCAAACGAATTGAATGATAGTGGCCAACAGATGGCCGTTTACCTTACCAAGGTCATGCTTGGTGGAGCCGTTGCGGCACTCTTCCTGGCAATCGTGATCGGATACTTTCTAGCACGCAGCATTGTCGGCGACATCATCCATGTCGCCGATGTCGCGACACAAGCGGCGGCGGGCAATCTACAAGCCCGCGCAAAACTGGAAAGCAACGATGAAGTCGGTCATATGGCCAAAGCGTTCAACATCATGTTGGATCGAATCACGGCCCTGGTCTCGACGGAAGAAGAGCGGGATCGGATGCAAAAACAACTCATGCAGTTCCTTGTCTTGGTCTCCGATGTCGGAAAAGGTGACTTAACAAAGCGTGGTGAAGTCACGGCCGATATGTTCGGCAATCTGGCGGACGGATTCAACCTCATGATTCAGCGTTTTTCGCAGCTGATGAAACAGGTACGCCAAGCAGCCGAACGGGTCAATAGTTCGGCAAGTACGTTGCGGGACAATGCCGGACAGATGGCTGGAACCGCCAGACATCAAGCAGACGAATCGATCAAGGCACTCAGTGCGGTCGAACAATTGACGACCTCAATGCGCCAAGTGACGCAGACTGCGGGCGCGTCGTCAGAGGCAGCCCGTCAAGTCTTAAAAGCCACTGAAGACGGTCGGCTCGCGGTGCAAGAAACCGTTCAAGACATGCAGCGCATCCAATTGGCGGTCCAACGTATGTCGAAACAAGTCAAAGCGCTGGGTGACCGCTCATTGGAAATTTCACAAATCGTATCGACCATTCGAGAAATCGCCAATCAAACCAATCTATTGGCGCTCAATGCCGCGATTGAAGCCGCTGGGGCAGGGGAAGCCGGAGCACGCTTCGGCGTTGTCGCCGATCAAGTCCGGAGACTCGCCGAGAACTCAACACAGGCAACACGCGAGATCGCCGACCTAGTGAAAGTCATCCAGAGCGAAACGCAACATGCGGTCGTTGCGATGGAACATGAAACGCAGGCAGTCGAAGCAGGATCAGCGTCGGCTCTACGTACGGGCGATGTGTTTAAGATCATTTCAACGATCGCTCAACAATCCGCAGAACTTGCTCAAAGCATTGCGACAGCGGCGGCTGATCAGACGGTTTCTACCGACCAAGTCGGACGTTCTATTAAGGATTTTACTGGAGGTGCAACGGCAACGCAAAAGGCCACCGATTCAGCCCGTGCGACAGTCGACGATATGGTGACACTAGCGGAAGGTCTGACGACATCGGTGTCACAGTTTAAACTGGCGTAAGAATTTCTCCGTCTGATCAGAGAGGAACGCCTTCTGGGGTAAAGAGGGATCGATGAGCTCGGAATTCGACAGGCAAAACCTCATCAGTATTTTCGTCCTCGAAGCATCGGATGGATTGGATGCACTCACCACGGCATTGCATCCTTCAGGCGACGCAATTCCCACTCCTCATGAACTGGCAGGTCAATACATTATCGCCCACCGTCTTTGTGGAGCCGCCGCCCTCTATGGTTTCAGCGGAGTCTCACAGCTAGCTGAACATCTCGAAGCACTCCTTGAACACACGACGCCGATTTCCTCAAGCCAATGGGGTAACACGGTCGATGTCATGCGGAACATTACGAAAAGCCTTCGGGCAATTATTCGTGTCATCGGGCAAGGCGGCATGGAAGATGCGGCGGCTATCGAACACTGTTGGATAGCAATTAAGCAACAAGGAAGAGGCGCTCACAACTCAGCCACATCTTTGTCCTCTGCGCCGATAGTGACGGAGGCCTACCTATTCCCGGATCTTGATGCAGAAATCTTGTCCTATTTCATTCCTGAAGTGGAGGACTATCTCGCCACTATTGACACGTTGATTCACACTCTTCGAGACAAGCGGGATGACGGAGATTCCATCTATCGACTCTTTCGGGCGGTGCATACCCTCAAAGGTTCAGCCTACACCGTAGGGTTTCAGGTGATCGGAGACCTCGCGCATCCGATGGAAGACCACATGGTCGCCGTTCATGAGAAACGCCGGCCTTTCAGTAATGACCTTCTTGACATGCTGATGAGCGCGGCGGAATCGATCAGGCTCATACTCCAACGCAATCCAACAACGCTGCAACAGCTCCAACGGGAGATTCCGCTTCTACTCACACGGCTCACACAGGCGCCTGAACACACACTGATGCCTCCTTTGCAGACGCCCGTTCATCGTTCCGATACAACCGACTCCAGCTCTGTCCAACCTCAATCGCTAGTGGGCGGAGAGGCATCCGCTCTGGACTTGTCCGTTCGATACTTGATTCCCGATGTAGAGCCGGAGGTGCTCTCTTATTTTATTCCTGAGGCGCAGGAATACTTGGAGGCGTTGGAAACAAATCTTTTACGATTGGACAAAGACCCACACAACAAGGAACTGATCAATCATCTGTTTCGAAGCGCACACACGTTGAAGGGCTCTGCTTACACCGTAGGGTTTCAGTCGATCGGTGACCTTGTTCATTATGTCGAAGACTTCATGGGAGCTGTGCGAGACGGTAACCTCAAGGTGTTGCCTGGCCATACGGATCTGATGCTTCGGGCCATCGATGTTGTCCAAGTGCTGATACGAAGAGACCTCACTACAGTAGCCGATACGAGACAACGGTTCGACACAGCCCGAACCGACCTGAGAGGAATAGATCAATCCGCCACAACCGTGACCATATCGGAACCTCATCATGATGATACGGCTCGCTCAGCGAGCACAGATCGGTCCGGGCATGAAGAAGAGCCTGAACTAGACGAGAGTGCGCCGAGCGAAAAAGTGAGAAAGGAACGGGAGGTCATCCGTGTCAGTCATGGACGGCTCGAACGACTGATGAACCTTGTCGGAGAACTTGTCATCGGACGCGGCCGACTGGAGCAACGGCTGCGAGTTTTGGAACAACTCTCGCAACAAGTCCTGACCTTCAAGAGTCGCTTAGTGGATTCCGTTCAATCCTTTACCGACAAGCATACGTTTACCTATCAAGATACGCCGAGTAGTTCACCTATTCCAGTGGGGCAGGGACTTGCCGCGCTCGGTGATTTTGGAAGTCTGGAACTTGACAAATACGATGATTTCAACATTTTGGCTCGGCGCATCGGTGAAGTCACCGCCGACATCAGTGAGTCCATGTCGCAGTTGGATGGATCCATCCAACGAGCGCATGACGAGATGGGGCATCTGCAACAATTGATCCTGTCGATGCGAGATGAAATCGCCCGTACCCGCATGGTTCCGATCGGCACACCCTTCACCAGATTTCATCGCGCGGTCAGAGAAATCGCCAGAGCTTCCAATAAGGAAGTGATGTTAGTCACATCCGGAGAACAGACGGAAGTCGATACCGGAGTCGTGGAACGCTTGGTAGATCCTTTGGTGCATTTGGTCAGGAATGCAGTCTATCACGGCATTGAGTCGCCGTCAGATCGAATCGCAAAGGGTAAACCGGCCGTCGGAACCGTCTATCTTCACGCGGCGCATCGTGGGAATTCCATCATCATTGAAGTAGAAGACAATGGGGGTGGATTGGATTTAGAGAAAATACGAGCCAAAGCCTGCAAGATGGGACTTGCACAGTCACAGCAAATCCAGGCGATGCCGGATGCGGACGTCCTTCGATTGATTTTCATGCCTGGCTTTTCCACCGCCGACAAAGTAGGGGACCAAGCGGGTCGAGGCGTAGGGCTGGATGTGGTCAAACAAGTTGTCGAGGGTATGAACGGGCATATCGACGTGGAGTCTGAGCCCGGTCTTGGAACCAAGTTTACCTTGAATCTCCCGCTTACCCTCCTCATTGCAACGGCGTTGCTCGTACGAGTCGGTACTGAGAAATACGCGATCCCGCTCCTGAGCATCCAAGAAGTGACCATACCGACACCGGGCTCCATACGAGAAGACGGCACACGCAGATTCCTGCAGCTGGACGAACATCTCATTGAATTACACTCTCTCTATCACCTCCTTCGTCAAGCACCTGGAGCCGTCGATTGGACTATGCCAGTGGTGATTGTTCGAACAACCGGCGCTCCGATGGGGTTGATGGTCGATGAACTGCTGGGACGTCAAGAAATCGTTATTAAATCACTTGGACAGCTGAAATCCTTGGAGCGTTCGTTTTTCGGAGGGGCGACTATTGATCCGGAAGGACGAGTTGTGCTTGTCATCGATCCAAGTCGCTTGTCGTCACGAGAAACAACAAAACCACCTACACAGCCCCTCTTTGCTCAAGCCACACCGCTAGGAAAACCATCCTTACCACATGCGATGTCACTGGATGAACCGCAAGAGGCACGCCTGCTGTTAATAGACGATTCATTGAGTATTCGAAAGTTCGTCGGACGCATGTTGGAGGCAGCCGGATATTCATTTGATACGGCGGTGGATGGAGAAGACGGACTCCGCAAAGCATCAACAACCACGTATCGAATGATCCTCACTGATCTGGAAATGCCCAAGCTCAACGGATTTGAAGTGATTCAAGCGCTCAGAAGCCGTCCGGAGACCCGTCACACACCGGTGGTCGTCATGACAACCAGGGCGCGCGATAAACATCGACAGATGGCGATCAACCTCGGTGCCAACTCGTATGTTGCCAAACCCGTAGAGGAACGGATGTTGCTGCAAGAAGTCGAACGATGGCTTGGAAAAGCTCCGGCGCTGCGCCGGTAATCGTGTGGAAATGCTCGTATCAATTGACGAAATGTGACTTGTCGCAGAGAATAAGCAAGAACGTATTTAGGGGACGTCCGGGAACCGATGACAGAAACCTCGTCGCCAATTTCTCTCTCACGATTTCTCATCGTGACCTTGGGTGGGCGGTATCTGGCATTGGATATCGAGTCTGTAGCAGCCGTGTTGACTCTTGAAGAGACAGGGGGCGTTGAAGATCCAACGATCCACGGCATGGCCTATGGCGTCATCCATCTGGCCGATCGACTTGGCCTAGTAAGTGATCGCGATATGACGAACGCACGTGTCGTGCTGCTCTCCGAACGAGAACGGCGTGGGAACGTTCGAGTCTCGATGGTGCAGGGACTTCTTGAACTTCAACCGTCTCAGATCCTGCCGCTTCCGATGCAGTTCAGAGGACCTGAACGGCACTGGTACCAAGGCCTGATCCTCTTTGCAAATAGCATTGCCTTGGCGCTCAATACATCCTGGGTTCTTGATGAGACAGTTTCTAACTGTGATGACAAGGATGGCCACGAACACACGTCTCGATTGTCGGCACTCTTGAACAGTTCAATGGAACATCGCCGCGCATGCTGAGGACCATCCAAAAAGATCAACGATCGGCAGTACATCGATCATCGCAGTTGCTGGTATTTTCGGTAGGGGGGAGACAATTGGCCATGAAAGCCTTGGATGTAGCCAGTATTTCCCCGTGGTGTGAATCGATCTCGATCGCGAGTCAAACCCCTTTTGTCACAGCAGTTGTACGTCAAGGGCAGACCTTGATGGCGGTATTTGATCTGGCTGCATCCCTTCATCTTACCGTGCACGGAAGCAGTCCCTTGAGCTTGCGGGTGAAGCATCCACTGGGAGAGATGGTGATGTGCATCGATGAGAAGATGCCGATTCTTCACACCTGTGATCCTGCCACGCTTCAGACCTATCACGGCAAGGATGTGCCGGCAGAAGGCAGTTACACCAACGGTCTGGATGAGATCCCGATTCTCTCTGTATCACGACTTGGAGTGACCCTGTCATGATGTTTCTTGTACCGGGTTTGGGACGAAAGGTGCGGGCATGCCGAAGATCTTGATTGCTGATGACAGTATCGCCGTTCGAAAGGTAGCGGAGCGACTGTTGACCGAAGCCGGTCTCGGTGTCACGCTCGCGGCAAACGGAGAGGAAGCCTTGGCTTATCTTGCAAAGGAACGACCGGATGTTATCGTGTCCGACGTTATTATGCCGGATAAAAGCGGATATGAAGTCTGCGCATTCGTCCGAAAACACTCGACGCTCGCCGCAACGCCCGTGTTGCTTATCTCCGGAATCGTCAACGATGAAGTAACCAAACAAGCCGAGTCTTGCCGCGCGGATGGGGTGTTGAAAAAACCTTTTCAGGGTACGTCCCTGAAAGATCGCGTGCTTGAGTTGCTGGCAAAACGGCAAGAGCCGTCCTCAACCGACATCGTGGGGAGTTCTTCTGGTAGTACCGTCCCCCTCACTGAGAAAATGATGCCGATGTCGGAGCAGTCACCACAGAGTCTTCTCCTGGACACCGCCAAAATTAAAGAAGTGGAAGATCAGTTGCGAGAAGAACGGGCTCGCTCCGAAGAACTCGCGAAACGGCTCTCTCAGTCGATGGAGCAACTCGCCAGAGCAACGGAAAACGAACTGCAGTTGGCGACCGAGCGCAAACGCGTGGACACGATTCAGCAGGCACTAGTCAAAGCGGAACAGCAAGCCTCAAGGATCCCCGATCTTGAATCGGCGTTGAAAGTGGAACAGGATGCCGTCGCGGCATTCAAACTAGAGGCCGTACAGTGGCACAAGGCGTCTGATCGCATTGCAGAACTAGAGTCCGCCCTGCACACGGAACAGACAGCGGCTGAGCAGCTCGTGCAACAACTGTCGGAGTTGGAGCACCTGTCGGTCAAGGTAAAAGAAATGGAGGCGGGACTTGCAAGTGCAGAACAACAGAGGGCTGAACTTCATCGGAAGATTCACGATCTCGAAGCCGAGCTTTCAACCGAACGGCGGAGTCGAGCCGATACGATGCAACAACTTCAAGAAGCAGAAACCGTGGCGGCAAGAGTGCAAGAAATGGATGACCTTTTGAACGCAGAACGCAATCAGAACAAAACGCTTGCTCAACAAGCGCTGGAAGCCGAGCAGGCTACGGAACGTGCGACAAAACGATTTGAGGAAATGGCGAGCAAGTTAAGTGAAATTGCGGCATTAGCCTCTCAACTTGGAAAAAGAAAGGGACAGGCCTGATCCAGCCAGTCAGAGCAGCCAGCTGTTCGCATGTTTGGTGAGGAACCGAAGCCGATGCCCGTTGAAACCGAAGATGCGTTCCAGAAAGAACTCGTCGAACTGTTCGTGCAAGAAGCGCAGGAATGGCTTCAACAAATTCATGTTGCGCTCGACGAACTTCAGCAATCTCCCCCGCTCGAGCGTCATCGCGTCTTGGCCCATACGATCAAGGTCGGAGTCACGAATCTCGGTGGCTCTGCCGCCACGCTCAATTTGAGCGATGTCGAGCGAGCGAGTTTTTCAGCCCTTCCTTTTGTCGAAGTCGTTCAAGATCCTTCCGCACGAATCTCTACCGACGACTTCATCGCACTCTGCAAACAACTGGGACACATTCACGGAGCGCTGACCCGATCAACAGGCATCGCGTTCCAAACAGACTCCGGCTCAGGTTCAGAGGAACATCCTCAGACGATGATTGCGACGAAGGACTTTTTGGCAACACTCCGTACACTTCATGCTCAACGCAAGGCGCCCGACACCTTCCATCGCAATTTGGTTCACACGATGATGACTCAAGCGGAGGGAATGATCGAGCGAGGAGTTGAACAATGCAATGCGGCTTCCATCCAGGAGTTTCTCGACCGGTCGGCCGAAGGAGATCACGGCTTTCTCCAAGTCGTTCGGCAGGAACTCCCGCATCTGACGGACGCCCTTCAGACTCTCAAGAACAGTCAGATCGATCCTGGTTCCTCGCTATTTGATGCGCAACATGCCGTCGAACGTGTGGCGCAGCTATGGTCTGCTGCGCAGCAAGTCAATGCCTCTCAGGCGATGGTGTTTTTTATGGGACTCCATAGCTTCCTCACGATCACCGTGCAGCACCATGCGCTGGTGGGCAGCAAACACTACGACGCGATCCAAACACGTCTGGGTCAGAGCGTGAAAGGGATCGAGGAATGGGCCGAGATCGGACAGGCTGAGCGCACGGCAATACAAAGCGTATTACCGCATTGAGTACATGCTTCTACTCGATGTTCCACTCTGGTTGAGATACTGAAACGAAAAGGATCTCCCCGTGTCATCTGTTGATGCGGTACAAAACAATACCCTGATTCAGGATTCGGCCTACGAGCCCCATTGGGGGTTATGCCTTCGCCCCTTTGAGAATGTACCCGACCCACACTTTTATGTTCCATCGGCCAAACATGAAACAGCAATGAAACGAATGCTCTATGGGATCCATGCCCGTAAAGGGATTGTGATGCTGACCGGTGAGATCGGAAGTGGGAAGACGCTTCTCAGCCGTGCCGTGATTCTCAAGCTTCCTCGATCTCGGTATGAAATCGGACTGGTCTCGAACCCGACAATCCCAGACGGAGAATTTCTCGGTGAAATTTTGTTCCAGCTTGGATTGAACTCACAGGGAACACGAGCGGAACAGTTACGCCGCCTGAATGAGCAACTGCTGGCCAACTACCATCGAGACGTCGACACGGTCGTGGTGGTGGATGAAGCGCAGGCCATCCAGCACGACCGCCTCTTTGAAGAATTACGTCTCCTCAGCAATTTTCAGTTGAATGATCGCTTTCTCATCACACTCGTGCTTATCGGACAGCCTGAATTACGAGAGCGCATCGCTCGGATTCCGCAGCTTGCTCAACGGGTGGCTATTCACCACCACATCGACTATTTGAATCGCGCCGAAACGAAAGCCTATGTTGCGTCTCGACTGGCATCCGCCGGAGGCGATCTCTCGATATTCTCGCCGAGTGCGATTTCAGCCGTTTATCATCGCACCGGGGGAGTATGTCGATTGATCAACTCGCTGTGCGATTTATGTCTCTATCTCGGGCGGGTTGCGGGAGTGCATCGAATCAGACGGTCACTTGTGGAAAAAGCCGCGCATGACCTGTTGCATCGACGAGAGACGCCCAACGCCTGGGTGATGTCATGACAGCGCTGTATCACGAGGCAGAACAGGCGTTAGGGGAAATTGCAGTTGCCGTTCAGACAGATCGTTCCATATCGCTCGGGCGCCTTGAGACGCTTGCCGGAGATGTTGTCTCAGCACTACAACAGCACGACGAGCTCGTCGTCGAAGCATTCGCGGGCCAGTCAGGATCGTCACTCATCACCAATCTGATCAATGTAGCCATATTGGGAACGAAGGTTGGGATCGGTCTTGGCTACTATGGAGAAGAACTGCGCCAATTGACATTGGCCGGGCTTGTCCACGACATCGGATTATTGGCTGTCCCAAAATCCTTGATCACCAAAGCCGGACGTTTGACGCAGGAAGAGCGGGCACTGATCGAGCGGCATCCCGAACTGGGCTATCAGGTTATCCAGAAATGCGGACCCGCCTATTACTGGCTGGCCCAACTAACACGTCAAGCTCATGAACGCTTCAATGGACAGGGGTATCCGAATCGACTCACGGGACGAGAGATCAGCGAGATGGCGCTGATCCTGGGCGTGGTCGACATATTCGATGCCTTGGTGAGCGAGCGTCCGTATCGCCGTCGCATGCTCCCGCACGAAGCGGTGAAAGAGCTCCTGGTTGCTGAACGACGAACGTTTCCACGAGAAATTCTGAAAGCACTCGTTGAGCAGTTTTCAGCATACCCGCTTGGAACAACCGTACGATTGACGACTGGAGAAGTGGCGATGGTAACCACGGTGAATAGCAGGTATCCTCTTCGCCCGACCGTACGGATGGATGATCAACGGGCATCGGAAGGAAGCAGTCCTGACGATATTGATTTGAGCCGCACCCCATTGCTCTCGATTGCGGAGACGCTCAATCCTCCTATGGTCGGGCGCCTCACATTTTCTGACGCGACTCCCTCACCGACAATATCCGCTGCGCCGACTACCGCTTCTGACTCCTTCGCCTCGTTGCTCGAAAGTCTTGATGCGGTTGTCTTGACGCTGCAAGGCGTCGTAGAAGCCAAGAGAACCTCCTGCAGGCCACCAGACGCTGATGCGCATGATACGGGTACAAGTACTGAAAGCGACCGCCTCTTTCACCGGCACACATAAAGACAACGAACTGGCTATCTATTTCTTCTGACTAATCCTCTCTTCTTCTTTCACCACCGTTTTCATCACCTAGAGCATGCCTGCTAGCCGCACGTTCTAAAACAAATCCGATCATTCTACTTTTTATTGTGGAAATCCGGATGAGTGTAATGGCATGGTGATCCCTCCAGTCCTAGTCATTGTCAGGAGCATGACGTGCCGAAACTCATTAATGTTCAACATCCGCAGCAAACCATGCAGCAAGCCCAGGAGTACGTCAAAACGTACATCCTCTTGCCGTCAGGCCTTCTAGGACTTCTCTGCGTGGTCGGTGCCGTGGGGGGGCTGGGCTATCAATGGCTCGCCACCGACAACTATAGCTGGGATACTTTTTATCAAAGTTCAGGGTTGTTCATGTCCGGAGTCGGCTTGGGAGCAGCACAGACGCTCTATCAACGATACCTCTTGCGTGAGTTCCCGGAAGTATTGGCGGCCCGCATGAAAGAAGGGCTGGGTCGACAGCGCGGAAAACTCAAGAAAAGATCGGATGCAACGACCATCGAGCACCCAGGACGTCAATTCGTCCCGCTCGCGTATTTGTTCGGTGTGATGATGTTAGTCGGAGGCACTATTGCCACATCCGTCTATGGCCGGGTGAGCATGGTTCCAGCAATCTTGATGCCTTGGGCCGGATTCTACTGGGCAAGGTTGTTCTTATGGCGGAGAGTGATTCAGGTCGAAAAAGCCGAGCGATAAACCTTCAGCGTTTTTTAGAACGAGTGATTTTTGATCGAGACGCCCGCTCGGATGATTTACTCAACTGAGCTTCAAGGGCCACAACGCGCTGCTCCAGCGTGCGTACCTGTTCTTTCATTGCAGGAAGCTGAAAAATACCCCCTTGAATTCGCAGAGCTTTTTCCTGCGGCATAGCGGGAATCCCGCCGACCACTTGATTGGACTCAATACTCCGATGCACGCCAGCCTTGGCTGCGATCATGACTTGATCACCGATGGTCAGATGATCAGCAAGTCCGGCCTGACCACCGATCATGACATGATGACCGATGGTCGTACTGCCGCCGATACCGACCTGTGCCACGAGGATGCAGTGCGCTCCTACGGTGACATTGTGGGCAATTTGGACGAGATTGTCGACCTTGGTACCCTGCTTGACCAAGGTGCGACCAAACGTCGCACGGTCGACCGTCACATTGGCTCCGAGTTCAACGTCGTCTTCGATAACCACGCCGCCGAGCTGAGGAATCTTATGATGGCGGCCTTGATGCTGCACATATCCGAACCCGTCGGCTCCGATCACGGTTCCACTATGCACGATTACTCGCGCACCGAGCGAACACCCCTCTCTGACGACGACATTGGGATAGAGCACGGAATCATCCCCGATCGTTGAATCTGAGCCTACGAAGACTCCCGGGTAAAGCGTCACGCGATTGCCAATCGTCACACGATCGCCCAAGGTGACAAACGGCCAGATGGACGGATCAGCTCCGACTCGCACATCAGCGCCCTGCACCACCTGTTCCGCAATGCCGCGAGAAACCTGTGGGCGAACAAAAAACGTCTGCGCGACGCGCGCAAACGCCAACAGCGGATTGTCCACAACGATGTGCGGCACCATCAGATCGGGTACATGTCGATGGATCAAGAGCGCCGCAACGGGAATGGCGACTGCCGCCTTTAATACTTTGTCGTTGACGATGAACGACAATGCTTGCGAATCGGCTTCGCCGAGGCTGGTAAGGCCGAAGATTTGTGTCTGGCTGTCCCCGTGAACCGTGCCACCCACAACCTCGTGGATTTGGGCCAATGTGATGGGAGACGGCAAGTGTGGCGTGCTCATCGGGCTGCGACTTTCTTCTTTCTGGATGCAATCGCGGAAGCCTTCTTTGGTTTTTTGACCATGGAGACAGACTTTGAGGGAGCCGTCTTCTTCGTGGACACAGACTTAGCTGGAGTAGTTTTGATCGACTTGGTTACTTTCGTCTTAGACGCTTTCGACTTGCTTGCCGTGGTCGCAGGTTTGGCCGACTCAGGCGTAGCCTCCACCTTGGATTCGTTCAGTCGCCGCTGAACATAGGCAGCCACGGTCCCGACGGTGCTTAACCCAGGAAGGTCTTGATCGGGAATTTGGAGTTTGAATCGTTCCTCGATCTCAAAGAGCAATTCGATGATGGCGACCGAATCGAGGCCCAGATCATCGCGGAGGTGATGAGCCTCGGTAATTGATGCAGGATCACGTTTCAGGTAACTGGCTAACGCTTGAATGATCTTGGAGCTCACCGCAGGATCGATCGATTCAGTCATTGAGGTACTCCTTCAGTGGGATGAAGCGTGTCGCATGAGCATTCGGCAAGAAAACCTCGACTCTGTTCAGCCGTTTGTATACGTCTTACGCGACAAATTTTTTAAAGACAACCGTGGCATTGTTGCTGCCGAACCCGAATGCATTCAAAAGAGCGTAACGAATCTTTCTTTCTTGGGCGGCGCGTCGGATTCCATCCAATCGACAGGCCGGATCCGGATCCTCGTAGTTCGCGGTGGGATGAATGTGTCCGGTGTGGATCGATAAGGTCGTCGCCACTGCGCCGATCGCGCCGGCGGCTCCCAATGTATGGCCGACGAGTGACTTCGTGGCACTGACGGCGATCTTATCTGCACGATTCTTAAACAGATGTCTGATGGCCTTGGTCTCAACGGCGTCGCCGATCGTCGTGGAGGTCGCATGGGCGTTGATATAGTCGACCTGATCCGATCCGATGCCGGCGGAATCGAGTCCGATTTTCATCGTCGTCGCAATTTCTTGGCCGTCCTCTTGAGGGATGACCATGTGATAGGCTTCGCTGGTGGCGGCATATCCGACAAGTTCGGCATAAATTTTCGCTTTACGCTTCTTCGCATGCGCCAATGACTCCACGATGAGCGCAGCCGCGCCCTCACCCATGACGAATCCATCACGGCGTCGATCAAAGGGGCGAGAGGCTTGCTCCGGAGCATCATTAAACTCGCTGGAGAGGGCGCGCAAGGAACAAAACCCGGCGAAGACCAGCGGCGTAATGCTCGCGTCGGCTCCGACGGCAATGATGACATCGGCCTGACCGCTGCGAATCGATTGAAGCGCTTGGCCGAGTGCATGCGCACTGGACGAGCAGGCCGTCGAGATCGTCAGGTTCGGCCCTTTGGCGCCGTGTGCCATCGCCACGATGCCCGACGCAGAATTCAGCGTGATCGTCGGAATGAAATTGGGGTGCACGCGATGCGGTCGTTGTGTTTTAAAGAGCTGCGTGATTTCACGCTCTCCCATTACCATCCCGCCCATGCCGGCTCCGACGATGACGCCGACGCGATGAGGAGCCTCTTTGGCCATATTCAGACCGGAGTCGGCAAGCGCTTCTTTCGCGGAGACTAAGGCGAATTGCGCATAGCGATCCACACGATTCGCCTGCATCGCCGTCAAATACTGTTCCGGTGAAAAATTATGGACTTGTCCTGCCACTCGCGAACGATAACCGGCCATCGGAAACCATCCGAGAGAAGGGATCGCAGAAATCCCGGAACGACCCGCAAGGGCCGCCTTCCAAAACTCACTGACACCGATCCCAATGGGAGACACCACCCCGAGACCGGTTACGACTACGCGCGAGGCCATGCTTCTCCCTCCTTCGTGACGCACACGGCGCCTTTCTTACCCGAAGACTGATGTCCAGTCAACTAGGAAACCTTGCTTCAATGCCGAACTTTGAGTAACAGGTACAGACCGAAGCTGAAGAACAGCGCATTGGCCATCCAACCGGCCAGCATGGGAGCCAATGCGCCCCCTCGTCCCAATGCAATGGCGACGGAGTGCGTCGTCCAGTAGCAGAATCCGATGATGAAGGCTTGTCCGATACCCATCGCCATGCTTCCGCCACGTACGCCGCTTCGCCGCAAGCTCAGTGCAATCCCGATAATCACCATCACGACCGTCACGAGCGGAAACGCAACACGACCATAGTAGTCCGTCTGGAGACGCGCGAATGAGAATCCTTCATGGCGAAAACGTGCAAGATAATGCCGGATCTCCTGAAACGTCATGGCTTCCGAGTTGCCCACCAGCGAGGAGGAGAAATCATCGGGAATCAACGGGATACTGATCGCCTGTTCCTCGAACGGAATCAGCTCTACGGTGTCGTCCGATTGAAACCGGCGATGGTTCCCCCTCAGCAAGATCCACCCTTGAGGCGTATAACGGGCTTCGGCCGCTTCGGTCATCCGGTCGAGCTTAAACGGCGGGCGAAAATGAAAGATTCGCACGCCCCGAAGGGTCTTCCCCGCCATATCGATTTCGTTGACCTCCATCAGGCCGTCGGCACTGATACGGGCCCAGGGTTGGACGGCTTTGACGGTCACCGGAGCCGGTCGTTGTTCGATCAAGACCGTACGGACCTCTTCAGCCTTTTCCGAAGCGAGTGGAATGACCGTTGAACTGAACAGGAACAAAATTGCGGACACACCGGAGGCAAAGAGAAGAAACGGGGAGGTCATCCACAACAGACTGATCCCGCAGCTGCGCATAGCGGTGATTTCGTTGCTGCGTGCGAACAGACCGAGCGTCAGCAAGGTCGCCACTAAGATCGCGAACGGAGCGACTTGGAATGAAATCGAGGGAATCTTCAACGCGAAGTAGGTGAGGATCGGGACAATTCCCGATTCGTAGCGCAAAAACCGTCGGACTTTTTCGAAAAAATCGATCACGAGATAGATAGTCACCAAACCCGAAAAACACATCCCGAAAATTTTGGCGTATTCACCAAGGATGTATCGGAATAAGATCGTCATACGGCTATTGCCTGCTCATCTTCAGAAAGAGGACGGCGGTAATGACGACAAAAATAATATCGGGCAGCCACGCGCCGAGAAAGGGATTCAGGATCAAGGCCGTCACCAAAAAATCGCACCCGACATTCAAAATGTAAAACGCGATGATGATTCCTACGCCGACGGCAAACCCACCGACCCGACCCGACCGCTTCGAGACAATCCCGACCGGGACACCGAGCAGACAGAAAACAAGCGACGCAGTGGGAAAGGCCAGGTCTTTATAGTGTTCCATCAAACGACGAAGCGCACCGGCATCTTTGCCGTCGGTTTCGGCCAGTCGGGCCATGATCTGCTCATACGACGGACGCTCCTCAGTCGCCGAATAGCTGCTGAGATTCAGATCGATCTTGAGATCGTAACTGGCGAATGCAATCTGTTGGTACTGGTCGGCCTGAGACGGTCGACTATGAATGACGCCGTTCACCAACTGAAGGGCGACCTGCGCATGAGCGGTATCCATAAAGACGCGATATTGCTCCGCTACGATGACGCGAGGTTCTTCGGGGAGGCGTTCATCCGAGATGAAAATGCCCTCGACCGGACGGCCCGGCTCTCCTTCCGGAACATAGATCATCATGCGTGGAATCGGCTCATTGAACGTGCCCCGTTCCAACGCCAGCACGAGCTGATCCTTGAGCAGATTGAGCGCCACCTTCTTGAGGTTCAATGAGCTCCATGGCTGCCCCCATTGAGATAACACCACGGTCAGCGTGAAGACACCCACCGCAAAGAGGAGGACTGGTCGTGAGAGGCGAAAGAGGCTGATTCCGCTCGCATGCATGGCGACCAGTTCCTTGTCGAACGAGAGCCGGCCGAATGCCGTGATCGATGCGATCAACCCTGCGATCGGAAGCGTAAGCACGAGACCCGATGGAAGCAGCATGGCAATCACCTTGAGGACTGCCAAGAAACCGACTCCCTTGGACACCAGGAGTTCGACCAGGCGCAAGAGCTCTCTGGTCAACATGACAAAGCAGAGCGCACCAAGGCTGAGACTGAACGGGGAAAGGAGTTCCGTGAAAATGTAGCGATCGAGCAGCGTTCGTAAGATCACAGCAGATTCGGGACCGAAGAAATGTTTCACACTATAGGGGAGTCCCCCTTGCCTGTAAACACAGGAGAAAATCTTTGCCACAAAGATTCGCTTGACAGCACATGGTGCCTATGTTACATGCAGCGCGTCTTTAACATTTCGATGATGGGTTCCGTGAGCGATGCATCATTTCTTCAGGTTCCCGTCCCTTTTACCTACCGAATTTTTGCCCAATTTATTTACTGCATTATTGATGTGGGGCGACGCAATGGGGCCGCTACGTAACCAGTCGTAGTTGTTCACAAAAGGAGGGGTTCTGTGAAGACAAAAGGAACGGTGAAGTGGTTCAACGATCGAAAAGGGTTCGGGTTTATTCGGCTGGATAGCGGGGAAGACGTCTTCGTCCACTATTCCGCGTTACAAGGAGACGGTTTCAAAACCCTCAAGGAGGGAGAAAACGTCGAATTTGATATCGTGCAAGGAGCCAAGGGTCCTCAAGCGGCCAATGTGCTCAAGGCGGCCATCGCCGCATCCTAAGTCATCACATCTTCTGTTTGACCGGGCAGCAGGATCGGCCCTCGAAGTACAGAGGGTCGGTTCTTCTGTCTGGGTTTTGTCTTGTCTGATTCCGCCATTTCCTAGACAAAAAGCAATCGGGCTGTTAGCGTTTGACTGTTCCGGTCTCGTGGAGGAATTGTTGTGCCCCCGGATCGAAGTCGAGTTCTTCAACAAGCTCAGCTCCTGGCTTCCCGCGGACAGTACGAAGCGGCCATCGCCGAATGGAAAAAGCTCGCCACAGAATCCCCCGCCGACGGCACTATTCACAATACGATCGGTGATTTGCAGTTGAAGCGCAACGCCCAGGGGGAAGCCGCGTCTGCCTTCATGCAAGCGGCCTCGGCCTTTCGAACCGAAGGCGCCACCCTCAAGGCCATTGCCGCCTTTAAGAAAGTCTTGAAATCTGATCCGTCTCGATACGAGGTCTATCGCCACCTGGGAGACCTGAATGTTGAGCGCGGGCTGATCAGCAGCGCGGTTCAAGATTACCTCACCCTAGGGAAATACTATCTGAAGGAACGTCGAGGGAAAGACGCGCTCGACATCTATAAGAAGATCGTCCATCACGATCCTGCGAACCTCCCTGCGCAGCAGCGCGTCGCTGAACTCTGTATCCAGGAAAACCAACAAGACGAGGCGACCAAAGTGTATCTCCAGTTGGGTCGCGAACGATCCGCGCAAGGCCGGTACGAGGAGGCAAAAGACGCATATCTCGCCGTCTTGAGGATCGATTCCGCAAACAGTGAGGCGGTTCAATTCGTCGAGAGCATGAAAAAAAGCGGAACCGGATCGATGAAGGCGGTCAAACCAGGATCCACCACGCCGACACAGAAATCGTCGGAACCGGTCGACCTTCTAGCCGAAGCCGTTCGTCGCATCGACGAAAAACAATATGCCGGCGCGGAAGCAATCCTGAATCAACTCCTCACCCGAGAACCGGGAAGCCCGCAAGTCTGTCAACTGCTGGCTCGGTTGCACTTGCAACGCGGGGACGTGCAAGTGGCACTGGGAGAATATCGATTCCTGGCCGGGGCCGCGTTGCGAGCGCACGATCTCGCTCTGGCTGAATCATTGATTCAGGAGTTCCTCTCGGCAGATCAGAACTCCGTGCCCCTGCTGGAACTGAACGGAGAATTACTTGAAGAAAAGGGCGACCGCGAAGGTGCCGCGATTCAGTATGCGAAGGCCATCGAACTCTTATTAGACCATCCGGAACCCGGCATGGAAAGCTTGCATGAAGAGCTCTTCGAAAAAGTGCGATCGTTGGCCGATGATGAGGCGTTAGTGAAACGGGTGACGGCGAGGATGAAGCGCGGGGCTTTCTCGGAACAGGACTCAGCCGCTCAACCAGCACCCGAACTAGACGCCTTGCCGCACCTCACCACGCCCGTTTCGTCGGATGGCGAAGCACAGGAAGCTGGTTCAACCAATACTCAAGACATCGGTCCGAACGATCGAATGGGGGAAGGCCAAAAACTTTCGTTGGTCGCTTCTGGTTCGGACGACGGTCCTGCTCTCTCAATAGACAGCGATTCACTGCATGCCGAAGCCGAATCGAACATCGCTCCAAACAAACACGAATCTGGGAATCAACCAATCACTGCGTCTCATGAGCCGCCCCTATCATCCATTGTCCCTCCGACAGAGTTCAGCCCCGACCAAACCACAGCCGAGCCGATTATTCATGACCAACCCACCACAGCACTGTCAATGAATGCGCAGGAACCGGTCGCGGTTCCTGACTACGAAACGCATTATGCACTGGGCGTCGCCTACAAGAACATGGGATTGTACGAAGCGGCTAAGGAAGAGTTTCACATCTCGATGAACAGCGACTCCTACTATCTGGACTCGGCCTTGATGACTGCCGTCTGCCTCAAGGAAGAGCAGCAGCTCGCTCCGGCGATTCGGGGGCTGGAAACAGTCCTGGCCGACCCTCGTTGCCAAGGGGCCAAAGGGCAAGCCATTCGCTATGAGTTAGGGTTACTCTATGAAACAGAGGAACAGTGGGACAAGGCTGTTCTCGCATTCGAATCGATTCCTGCCTTCCATGATGTCCCGCAGCGACTGGAATCTCTGAAGGGAAAACATGGGCAAGACGCTGTCGGTTTTCGGTATGCCTCTTAGAGACGGGCGACCGTTCTCATTCACACACAGAGCACTCGATTCGGCGCCGGACGGCCTTCCAACACAGCCGCGATATTGTCGAGACAGATCCGTCCCATCTGAACACGAGTCTCATCGGTCGCTGATCCGAGATGCGGAAGAAGCACCACGTTCGGCCGAGGGATCAAGCCGGGAAAGATGACCGGTTCTTGCTCGTAGACATCCAGCCCAGCACCCGCGATCGTTCTTGTCTCCAGTGCCGCCGCCAACGCCGCCTCATCAATGACCGGCCCACGAGAGGTGTTGATCAGATATGCGGTCGATTTCATCAGGGCAAGCTCACGGCGGCCGATCAGATGGCGGGTCGCATCGGTGAGGGGAACATGGAGCGACAGAAAGTCAGATTTCGCAAGCACGACGTCAAGAGGGTGCCATTCCCAGGTAACGCCGGTAGGACGATCGATAGGATGACGGCCCGCGTAGAGCACCGACATCCGAAACCCGGAGGCTCGTTGCGCCACGGCCTGACCGATGCGCCCCATCCCGATGATGCCCAGGATTTTTCCGGAGACGTCGGCGCCCAACAGCTGCGTCGGTGTCCATCCGGACCAGTCGCCGGTCCGAACCCAGGCGTCTGCCTCAACGACGCGCCTTGCCAGAGCAAGCAACAGCGCCCACGTCAAATCCGCAGTGGCATCGGTGAGCACATCTGGTGTATTGGTGATGGTAATGCCTCGCCGCGCGGCAGCGGACACGTCGATGTTGTTATAGCCGACCGCATAGTTGGCTATGATTTTCAGTTTCGTCGCGTGGGCGAGCAACGACGCGTCGATGCGATCATTCAGCGTACAGATCACCGCGTCGGCTTGAGCGAAACCGTGACGAAGTTGCTCCGCTGTCGATGGCCCATCGACCGGTTCAGCTATCAGCTGATAGTGTCGAGGAATGGCGTCCATCACCGGTTGAGGGAGCAGCCTGGTAATAAAGAGGGTCGGGCGATCCACCATGAGGCGCATTGTAGAAGAAATCAGAGTCGATGGACAACGGCGCTGGCCGTCGTAATGATTGACGGACTGGACGCGTGACAGACGTATGACAACTTCTTCTCCCTTGATCAACCCGACAAGAACTCAGGCCGTTGCAAAGGATCTGCGCGCCCTCTTAGGCTCAGAAAAAGTCAAACACGATGTGCCCACGATTACGGCCTATGCCGTAGACGCCAGTATCTATCGTATCCCGCCGCAAGCGGTCGTGCTCGTAGAATCGGAAGACGACATTGTCACAACCCTCGGCTATGCCGTCTCGCGAGGCATTCCGCTCACGCCTCGGGCAGCCGGCACCAATTTGACCGGGTCCGCCATCGGCTCAGGGATTATTCTCGACGTTTCACGTCTGAATCGGATCCTGGAAGTGAATCGGGAAGAGCGATGGGCCAGAGTTCAACCGGGCATCGTGCTGGCAGAGTTGAACAAACAGCTCGGCACCCAGGGGTTGCTGTTCGGTCCGGATCCGTCGAGTGGAGACATGTGCAAACTCGGGGGCATGATCGCCAACAACTCTTCAGGACCACACACCCTTCGCTACGGGTCCGTCAAAGATAATGTCCGGAGTCTTCGGTTGTGTTCAACCTCCTTGTCCTGGATAGAGGCGCGATCCTATGCGTTGGATGACCCAACATTGGAGCGCCTACTGACGACCGTGCCGGCATTGCGTGACGTACTCGTCCTGACGCAGGCCCATGCGGATCTCATCGCCGCCAAACGACCCACCGTCAGTAAAAACAGTTGTGGCTACAATCTGTTCGGTGTCGTCGATGGGCTCACACAAGGACGCTTCGATCTCCCAAAGTTGTTCGTCGGGAGCGAAGGGACCTTGGGGATCGTCGGGGAAGCCACACTCGCCTTAGTTGAGAAACCCAAAGCCACGCTGACCGCACTGATTCATTTCCTCAGCCTCGAAGAGGTCGGCGAAGCCGTGCCGCGAATCCTCACGCTCCGGCCAAGCGCGCTGGAGGTCATGGATGCCAATACGCTCAATCTCATCGGCCGAGGAAAACATGGCATTCCAGCCGATGCGGCCGCCACACTCCTGCTCGAACTGGATGCCGATGCAGACGATGTCGATCTCCGTGAGCGGGCCGACGCTCTGACGGTCATCTGTCGGCCGTACCGATTAGCGGCGGAACTCACGTTGGCATTTGATGCCGATCGACGCGAGCAACTCTGGAAGGCACGGAAGGCTCTCTACCCGACACTGTATCGCTTCGATCCCAGAAAGAAACCGATCAATTTCGTCGATGATGTGGTCGTGCCCGCCGAACGCATCAGCGAGTTGATCCGATACCTGGAAGAGTTTTTCGAGGGGCGACGGGTGCCGGTTGCTATCTTCGGTCACATCGGTAATGGGAACGCCCACATCGTCCCGCTCTTGGACGTAAACGACTCTGGTGATTTCCAGACGATGGTGCAGGCCCACCAGGAGATTCATACGACGGTGTTGAATCGGTTCGGGGGATCGATTTGCGGTGAACACGGCGATGGCCGCATCCGCGCTGAATTGGTCAAGACCATGTTCGGCGACGAGCTGTACGACGTATTCGTCCAGGTGAAGCGATCATTCGATCCCGGGAATGTATTGAATCCCGGTGTGAAGCTCAGCGAGACGCCGTTTACCGAGCATATCGATTACACCAGGCTATCGAAGTCCTGTGCTACCTGTGCAAAATGCAATTCGGTCTGCCCCGTCTACGATGTCTTTCAATCCGAGGACATGAGCGCACGTGGGTGGTTCGAAATTGTCACCGCGAAAGACTACAGTTATCTCAATTCCAAGCGAGTCGTGGAAGCCTGCCTCAACTGCAAATCCTGTCGGACGATTTGTCCGGCAGGCGTGGATGTTTCCGATCTGATTTTGAAAAAACGGGCGCAACATCCCAATCGATTGGCCGGGTGGATCTTCGCACGTCAGGCAAGCGGCGCCTCGTTTGATGCTTTTTTAAGGTTGCTTGCCCGTACGCAATCTCTCTGGGATCGCCCATCCATCAGACGACTGCTCGAGCGAATCACGGCGCCGATTCTGAAGGCATTGGCTCGGACGGCCCGTCTCCCGTATGACTTTGTACTGCCGAAACTCGCTCCACGACACTTGCGCGAGCGATATGCATCCTTGATTCCCGATGCCACCGACGCACCGCCGACTCAGAAGGTCGCCTATTTCCACGGCTGCGCGGCCAACTATTTTGACGATGGAGTCGGAGACGCGGTGATTGCCGTCTTGCAGAAACACGGGGTCGAGCCGGCCTTGCCTCCGCAACGTTGTTCGGGAACCCCGATTCAAACCTATGGGCATGTTGACTTGGTACGGGAAGGGGCGCGATTCAACATACAATCGCTGGCCCCGTATGAAACGATCGTCACAGGCTGCGCGTCCTGCACGCTGATGTTGAAAGACTATCCCACCCTCTTTCCAGAGGGAACAGAGCGGCAGCAGGCCGAAGAACTCGCCAAGAAAGTCACGCATATTTCAGAGTTTGTCGCCCACTCCTCGCAGCATCCTCCGATGGCCAAAACCGATGGCAGGACCAAGCGTGTGACCTATCATTCATCCTGCCACCTGCGGGCGGCGGGAGTCACGAAAGAACCGCGACAGGTCTTGTCGTCCTTACCCGGGGTGAATTTTGTCGAAATGCAGGACGCCGACCGTTGCGCCGGCGGGGCGGGCACCTACGTCATCAAGGACTACGATACGTCGCAAAAGATCTTCGACCGAAAAGCCCGTGCCATCGCACAAACCGAGGCAGACGTGGTCGCCACCAGTTGTCCGGCCTGCATGGTCCAACTCAAAAACGGAGTAGGGGATAAGGTGCAGGTGAAACATGTCGCTCAGCTGCTTCAAGAGTCCTATCAAGCCGCCGAACATGAACCGCGCTGAGTCCGTCTTGGCAATCGTCTATTGGGCATCCCCAAGCCCATGTAATCGGCAACCAATGCCGTTCACTCATTGAGGGTAGAATGATCGTCATACAGATTTTCGGCCACACGTTGCGCGCGGTAGTCGATGAGAACGAACTGGAAATTCCGGTCTCTGGTCCGACCACGGTCAAACAACTGATTGAAGCGAACCCGACACAACTGGGTGCCTTGCTTCAGTACATCAAAAGCCGCGAAGCGCTGATTACCATCAACAAGAAAATCGGGTCGGAAGATTCACCCGTTCGTGATGGTGACGTTATCAAGCTCTCATTCCAATCCCACGCCTCCTATGACGGCACCAGAGATATTCCCACCTGACTATTCACACCCCCGCAAGCACGCTCTCAATCCTGCTCTCAGAGAGGAGTTGCACGCGGGTGTGATGAGTAGGGCCGACGTGCTTGTTTTTTCTTGCAAGTCGTGATGTCTTCCCATTCAACCAGATAGGCTGCGCCGACCCGAGAGACCATGATGCAGGTGAGTTCACGCTGGATATCCGTCCCTCTCTACGCGCAAGTCCTCATTGCGGTGATCGGTGGGGCAACCCTTGGCGCGCTATTCGGCCGAGAGCCCTATCTCGGCGGCCTGCGCAACGAGCAACTGGGGCAGCTGGGACTCTGGGTTGTCTGGGTGCTCAAGGCCCTGGCCGTTCCGCTCATCTTCGTGGCGATCCTTGATTCCTTGATCCGGACCGCACTTCCACTGCGCCAGGGTGTGAAGCTGCTCACCATCTGCCTCATCAATGTCTCCGTCGCGATGATGATCGGCCTCGCCATGATGAATATCTGGCAGCCAGGAACATCCTGGCAGGGCCATGTCGAAGATTTGCTGCATGTGGTGCCGGACACATCTCTCAAGACACCCTTCACTCCATCAGAACATCCGCTCGAAGACCTGCTGGCCTACATTCCCCGTACGATCGCGGATCCGTTTTCTAGCCACAACATCATCGGCGTCGTGCTCCTGGCGCTGGTCATCGGGCTCACCCTACGGTGGGCCCACAATAGAACTCGTCACACCGACGGACTGATCGCTCACTTGGTCAATGGGATTCAGTGGACCTATGGATGGCTGGTAACAATGCTGTGGTGGGTGATCCTGACCGTACCGTTTGCCGTGTTCGGCGTCGTCGCCCACGTCGTCGGCAAGTCGGGCCTTGGTGTCTTCTCCGTGCTCTGGTTGTTCCTCGCCGCCATGCTTCTAGGCCTGGCCCTACATGCACTGCTCTACTATCCGCTCGTGGCCTGGCTGGTGGGCAAGAAATCGCCCAAAGTCTATATTGGGCAGGGCGCCGACGCTATCATGACCGCGGTGTCTTGCAATAGTAGCCTGGCCACCGTACCCATCACGCTGCGCTGTCTTGAACGGATGCAGGTCTCGCCACAATCGGCGCGCCTCGCGGCCTGCGTCGGGACGAATCTCAACAACGACGGCATCACCCTCTACGAGGCGATGGCGGCGCTGTTTCTCGCGCAAGCGCTGGGCTATGACCTCCCCATGGCAAAGCAGGTCTTGATTGTCCTTGCATCCATCATCGCCGGCGCCGGTGTAGCCGGTATTCCCGAAGCCGGGATGATCGTGCTGCCGCTTGTCCTGTCCGCCGCCGGGTTACCGGACCAGGTCATTCTCACCGCGATTCCTCTCATCATGACTGTGGACTGGATCATTGCTCGCGCCCGTTCCGGCGTGAACGTCATGAGCGACATGCTCGTCGCCATCCTGCTGGACAGGGGCACGGCAGCAACTTCGACGAAAACTTAAGTTGAAGCGGGGAGGTAAAGAGACAGGCCCGGAATCTTTTTGAAGTGGGCATCAAGGCTGTACACACGACAATCATGCTCAAGAG
>CABVRR010000025.1:26855-39362 GCA_902500705.1 uncultured Nitrospira sp. | reverse complement strand
CCACCATCGCCAGCCAGCCCAACTTCACTGGCTTCGAATCGTGCCACTGGGAAATGTCGTACCCTTTCTCACCAACCGCCTGAGGTGATGCCATGTCTAACCCTCCTTATTGTAAAAACACGACTATGAGAGCAGGACTCCTCAAGGAACATCTCGACGGAAAACAAGTGAGGCCTCTCTTGCATCCGTCGAAGCGGTCGCTGTGCGAGTCCTACTCCGTCTCTCGCTCTCCTTTCCGCTTCTTATTCGGACTAGCGTCTCCACGAGCCATGTTCCTCAAGTGTGAATTGCTCCCCTCCATTACATAGCAGGACACTGCTCCTGAGGCCATTAGGCACTTGCCTAGGCCCTTCAGGGAAATTCCATGGGAAGAAACCGGTCTAAGAGGTGCAGAATGAGGAGCTACCAGCTACTCGGATGAAGGGGTGAGACCGTGGGCCAGTGCGTATTTTGTGAGTTCCGCCGTGGTATGGAGACCAAGCTGCTCCATCAATTTTGACTTATGATACTCAACCGTCTTGGGAGAGAGACCCAACGTTGACGCGATTTCTTTCAGAGTCAGTCCTTCAGCCACGAGTTGCAAGATTTCTCGCTGACGCACCGGCAAGCGATCTTGGCCGTCAGTGGTCACTTCTGTTTCAGAGATCGCGGAGTGGACAAGATCTTTTGCGATCAAGGACGTCACATAGTAATTGCCGTTCGTGACCGCTTCAATCGCTTGCGAGAGTTCGGACCCGGCCGACCGTTTCAGCAAATACGCTGATGCGCCGGCTTTGAAGGCTTGGGTGACATAGTCCGAATCAGCATGGACCGTCACGAAAATCAATCGCGCCTGGGGAACGATCTTTCGCAAACGGCGCGCCGCATCAAGACCGTTCAGCTGTGGCATTGAAATGTCCAAGACCACGATGTCCGGCCGCAAGCGTTTGGCAGCATCCAGCAACGACCGCCCATCCGCCACCGCCCCGACGACCTGGCACTGTTCTTCCAGCAGCTTTTTGAATCCTTCCAGCACCAAGGTATGGTCATCCGCTAACAGAACGCGAGGCTTGCTCATACTCGCTCCTGTTTGAACGGCACCCACGCACGGATACGCGTGCCCTCACCTTGTCTCGATTGTATCTCCAGCGTCCCGGCAACCAAGGACACGCGCTCTTTCATACTTAACAAACCAAGGCTTCCACGCCGGACGTCGTCATGACTCGCATCAAATCCTACTCCATCATCGCTCACCGTCAGTTGGAGGCCGTCTCGCACGCGTTGAAGCTCAACGCGCACGTTCCCGGCCCTCGCATGACGAGAAATGTTCGCCAAGCCTTCTTGTGCGACGCGGTACAAGCAGGTGACGACATCTTTCGCCACGCGCTTGGGGATGTCTTTACCGATGAACCGGGCCTCGATACCGGTGCGGGTCCGAAAGTCATCGACGAGGCGTCGAAGCGCGATGGAGACACCGAGGTCGTCAAGGATAGAGGGATGAAACTGGTACGCGAGACGACGCACACTTTCGGAAAGCTCGACGATCCGGTCCTGAATCGTGCGCACGGTTCGGACCGTATCAACGGGAACGCTCGAGAGCTGCTGTTCCAATACTTCAATATCGACGGACAAGAGCGCCAACCGTTGATTGATGTCGTCATGCAAGTCGCGCGAAATTCGCCGTCGCTCATCCTCTTGGAGACGAAGCAGTTGAGCCGCAAGCAGGTGAAGATCTCGTCGGTTGGCTTCGAGCGACTGTTCGGTGTCGATTCGCTTCGAGACCTCGCTGACGAGGGCGTTGTTGACGGCCAGCAGCTCTTCGCTCCGTGCATGGAGCCGAGCAGCCCAACCTTTATCAAGTTGCTGGAGCTCCTCTTCACGTTCACGATGTTGGAGAAAGTACCAAATCGGCAGCCCCAGGAACGCGATGCCGACGACACGAATCACCAACGGCTTCCACGAAGATTCGTCGGATGCCGACGATGGGAGAGCCGCGACATCTTCCTGCGTCGAAGACATCAGGCGTTCCATCTCGAACGGCGTCGATATTTGTTGAGGAAACAGAGACAAAAATGATTTCGCGACTTCGGTGGGAAGATGGAGGAGCAGTAAGCCGACCATCACGACGACGACACTACCGGTAAGAATCCCCATTCGAACTCGTGAGACGGGCATGAACGGCCTCCACCGATGAATTATCCACCTTTGCAGTCGGCCAATCAAGAAGGACAGATGTTGGCTCCGATGATCTCCTGGGCCGACTTGTCCGCAGGCAATCACTGGCATGAGCAGGGTGTGACGCTCTTCCCTCCCACCTCTTCAGTCCAGGCCCATGATCATGCTGCATTTCTGGAACTGACATCGCTACGTCATCTGAAGCGGATAGCGTAGGAGAATAGATCCGAGACGCAGTCGAATGAGTCGACGCCGGTAGGAGAAGCTGCTGGAGTGCTTTGTAGCTGGGACAATGACACACGTAACAGGCTGTTGGTCGGATGACACCAACTCGGTCATCGCTTTGGGACGGTACCAGACACCTGAAGAAGCTGCTGGTACCGCCCCAAATATTTAATCCCATTTACTTGATGAGAGAATTCCTACCAGGTGTTATTGATTTTTAGCACGCAACCATCCACTCCCGTACGAGCTCATCATCCGAGTTGTAAACCCTACTAGTGCTGGTGAATCAGCTCGATTGATCCAATAACAGGCCTTGCGTCGGGTTCGGGCTCTCCCATGGGAACGATGAGGACCGATGGTTCGGCCTTGAGTCGCCCTTCCAACTGCCAGCGACGCATGAGGCTGGTCACCTCAAAGCTGACGAAACGTTCGTCGTCTACGAGGGATTGAGGGGGATCGCCATGGCCGACAGCATTAAAGAAATTAATGGTTCCGACTCGGTGTCTCGCATGTGGTTTTGCCACGGCTTTCTTGGAGTGCACGAGATGCACATCATAGAGAATATTCGGCGGTGCGGCTGCTTGCAGCTGGGAAATAACGAGGTGTACACGTGTCCGCGATCTCCATTTAGGTATCCGCTTGCCGAAACTCGGCGTAGGTCTCCGTTGGCCGAACGTCATTTCAGATTCGACGGCAGGCGCCTCAGGCATCTTCAGCTGGACCTCTACGGGCTCCGAGGCATGTAGCGACACAGCCGCAGCATTAGCCAGCACGTTCGTGGCTTCCCTCGTAGATTCCCTTGTAGATTCTGCCAGAGTCGTACTTGGCTGCGTGCTCAGGGCTGTGCTGGTCTGCGTACATGGTGGGACCACATCATACGCACTATACTCGTAGCCAAGACGCAAAATTGAAAGCACATCGCTGACCTTCCCGACCACCTGGAGTCCGTTCTCGTCGGCGAATGTAAATGTCGTGTTCAGGAATGTCGTGCTGGTTGGATTCAATCGGCCGCCTTTATTCCAGCTGGCCCACAGCCGATCGATGTTGGAGTGGTGCAGCCAAAAGATTGGGTCACGCGCGGCCCAAGGCACTGCCCCCATGTTTTTACTGTCGCCGATCAAGACATGCACATTCCCATGCAATCCAGAATCGAGCGCATGGCAAAACCCCTGGGCCGCACCTTGCGGATTGTAGCTGCACTCTAACAGTGCGGTCGTAGCAAGCGCTTTGGGGCTGGCTGCATCGATCGGTTGTCCCGCGTTGACCGATGCGTTTCGATTCTGCACGAACAGCGAACTGGTCGATACTCGAAACGCTGCGGGGAGGATTCCATGCGCTGAGCCTGTTGCTGAATAGTTCCAGTAAGGCAACGTGAAGGTGGGCTGGTTCGTCAGTTTGCGGATGATCCGCTCAAACCGAAGGAGGTACATGCGGTGCCATGGCAGAAAGAACGGCTCATTCGCGTGGTTAAAGTGTGCCTGGCAGGTTTGCCAGACAGTGCTTGCCAGTGTCTTCTCTAGTCCGGGCACAGGATAGATCCGGCTGAGCTCTGTCGTCTTGGTGCGATCGTCGCGCACCGCGTGGATATACCACTGAAACGTCCAGCTCCGCGGATCGCTCGCAGGGAGCGCTTTCATTTTCGCAACGCCATCCGCATAGATTTTCAACATCGCCTGTCCTTGCGTACTGAGTACGTTGTACCGTATCAATGGGCTCGTTGCGGCGAGGACATCGCGTTCCAACCAGGCGGCAAGAGGAATCGACGCGACGACTTTGAGAAATGTTCGACGATCCAAGACACTCATTGGCATTTTCTCCTATAGGTGAGCAAGTCAGAATCTCACTGCTGAACGAGTGCAATACGCCCGACGCTCGGCCGAGATTGGGGATCAAACGGCCGGACCGCCAAGATGGTCAGCATCACCTTCGTCTCGAGTACGCCCTGCCTGGTTAGTACATCGATCGTGTGAGTAACGTCGAAGCTCTGCCAGACAGGCATGGTCGTGTCGCCTGGCCGTATCGCGCCGAAGAAGTTGAACTGGGCGAGTAAATGACTCGCGCGCGTGGCCTGATCAGCGTGCTCCGGCAAGTTGAGGTAGATGTGGAATAACGTCTCGGGAGTCTGCGCAGCGCGGAGATCGCACAGCAGCAAAAACAGACGCCGGGTTACACCGGCTCGACGCAGCAGTTCGCCGGGTGTGCCCTCAACGAGATCATGCCGCAGATGCAGCACGCTATGGGTCCCGTCAGCGCGAATCACGATTGGACCAGGCGAGGCTGACTCGAACAGCATGGTGCTTGAGTTCAAATCCACAGGTCCGTCTCGACCGCTAAGGCAGGCTTCCGACAATTGAGGCGCAGCGACGTGTATTGTGAGCGTCAACGTGGCCACAACTGTCAAACGCAAACTCATCCTTGTTGCTCCAAAAGTGTCCTGCCCCTTTGTCAGTAGCATCGGCACGTAATGCTTCACGATCACGCATTTCACTATGGCTCATAGGAAAAGGCATTTTCAAGAGTGGCTTGGCAGATCACTCGCGCACACCTCACACACTTCAACATCAATGCAGCAGACAGGGCAGCGAGTTGCGCATGAAAAACACTGACCTCCCGACGACAGCTCCATCTATCCCAAGCCTTTACGGCTAATACATCAACCTCAGCACAAGTACTTAATTACGTATTTACCCTTTATTGCCGAGATGCGCGTTGCCGATCACGATGCTGAAAAAACTTGCGCGACGCTCTAGAAGGATCCGTTTTTGTTGTGTTAGATATAAATTCCCATGTGGAGGCTGATATCGTGGAGTACGTAACTTCAGCTATAGGACTCACAACCCTTCGAGACAAACTGCGAGATACCTGGCTCGTCCATCGATACCGACACGTGAGGCGGCAGCTCATGCGGCGATCGGAGGGCGAGGCCTTCCTGTTGCACAGATATGCCCGCATCCATGGCAAACCGTTCAATCTGACGAATCCTCAGACCTATACGGAAAAGCTGTTCTGGCGCATGATTACCTGGAATCGAGGAGACATGCCCGCTCGATTTACTCAGCTGGCGGATAAGTATGCGGCTCGAGACTACGTAGCACGTACCGTGGGGGAGCACCATTTGATCAAGCTCCTATGGCACGGGAACGACCCGCACGCGATTCCGTTTGATCAACTGCCGGACGAGTATGTGATCAAGCCGAACCACGCCGCTGGAAAAGTGATCATCGTCAAAGGGCATGCCGATCGAGACAAGATTATCCGGACGGTTTCAGGTTGGCTGGCGAACAATTATTATTGGCAGGGGCGCGAGTATCAGTATTACGGCATTCCGCCGAGGATTGTGATTGAAGAATACCTGAAAGATCGGGATGGCACGCCACCTCTCGACTATAAATTCCACTGTTTCAATGGGGTGCCGGAACACATTCTGGTGCGCAATCATACCCACGACATCTGCCCCTATTTTGATACGGCATGGAATTACCTTCATTTCTCTGATAAGGTTGGTGCCGTTCAACCATGGGTACCAAAGCCAGCGAATCTGGACGAAATGCTGTCGCTTGTGACGCAACTGTCAGCCGAGATCGGGTATGTTCGCGTTGATCTTTACAATGTCCGAGGCCATGTCTATTTCGGTGAGTTCACCTTTACACCTGCTGCAGGCATCCTCAAATATTCTCCTGAAAGTTGGGATTTACTACATGGAAAGAAATGGGATTTGTCGTTGGATACGAGGCCCGATCCTGCGCTGACTTGATCTCCCCACAGTTGTTACCCTACCTGTTCAGGTCATCCCGCATACACAGAGTGCGGCCTCAATCGTGTCGAGCATTGGTGTTCAGTAGCCCAAGCACTACGGGGTCGGCTCCGAGGTCACACATCACTCACCAAGAGCCTCTTGCACGTCGGTCAATTTCATATATGGGGTCTGACGACGAAAAACTTCTAAAATCACTGAATGTTTTTCAGACATCATCCAACCACCCAGTTTTTGTCGTCAGTCTCCACTTTTTACGGCCCGCTAGACACCTGGACTCCGCTGAGTATAATGGCCACAGTTCATGCCTATGATCGGACTGTTGGCAGTACTCATCATTTTCGTGCCCTCTTTTTGGCACTCACCAGCGGCGTGGGCAGCAGCGAGCTATGAGGACGGCCTCAAGCAGCTGGCTGACGGGGTGGCTGAAGGAGCCGCCAAGGCTAAAAAAAAGCGGCTGGCGTTCCTCGACTTCAGCGACTCAAAAGGGGCACCGACTCCGGTCGGTCGATTCTTGGCCGAGGAACTCGGGACACAGATCATGGTCGCCGGCGAATTGACCGTGATCGATCGCACACTCACCTACTCAACCTTGGAAAAGCTACACGTCGATCATGTCGATTCAGACCATGCGAAGTCCGTGCGACGCGCGGCCAAGGCGATACGCGCCGACGTGTTTGTGGGAGGCGTAATCCTCGAAACACCTGATGGGCTGCAAGTGACGGTTCGACTCATCAGCCCATCGAATGCTCAGCCGATCGGTGCCACACGAGGGATGTTGCCCAAATCCGGCCCTCTGACCGCACTGTTTAAAAAAGAGGAGTCGCCGAAGCCGATCGCGAACGTTGAGAGTCCTAAAGAGGCCTCTCAGCCGGTCGGTTTAGGAACGCATCGGAACGAGTACTATGAAATGGTGATACGATCGATCACCCTTCAGGCTGGCCGAGCCAAGGTGGATCTCACCGTTGAAAATCTTTCCCGACGCGATCTGAAAATATTGTGTCATCTTCAGGAGACGTTATTAAAAGACGAGCAGGGCACGATCTGGCATCAAGGGGTCGAACATAATCGAGAGGGTCTGTGTACTCGTGGCGTTGAGCTTGCCCCCCGCCGGAAAGAACGGGCCGTGCTGACATTTCATCGTCCATCCGATTCGTCGGCCTCACAGGTGACGCTGCACTTCCACGAGAAGTCGCCGAGACGCGATGCCTCCTTCGCCATTGATGGATTGAAGGTCGGCCCGTCGCCGGAGCCTGCGCCGACAACACCATAAAGGATCACGCATGCCGAATATATTGAAACAAGTGCTCACCATCGCCGGCTCAGATTCCGGGGGAGGCGCAGGTATCCAGGCCGATATCAAAGCCATGTCCGCCAACGGGGTGTTCGCCATGTCCGTCATCACGGCGATCACGGCTCAGAATACCGAAGAAGTCACGGATGTCCTCGAGCTCCCGACGGCCATCATTGCCTCGCAACTTGACGCGGTCTTCGATGATTTCGACGTCGCCGCCGTGAAGACCGGCATGCTGTCCTCGGCCGCCATCGTCGAGACGGTGGTGACGATGCTGGGACCTCAGCGCGTGACCAACCTGGTCGTCGATCCGGTCATGATTTCGAAGAGCGGTCATTCACTCTTGCGGCCGGACGCCGTCGAAGTCGTCAAGACGAAGTTGCTCCCGCTCGCCTTGGTCGTCACACCGAATGTCCATGAGGCGCAGCATCTGTCCGGCATTGCGATTACCTCGCTGGCCGACGCCCGCCGAGCGGCCAAAGTGATTCACAGTTTCGGATGCAAACATGTGCTGATCAAAGGCGGACACCTGATCAATGAACGGGCGACTGATCTGCTCTATGACGGACGGTTTTTCAATATCCTCAAGGGGGAGTTCATCGAGACCAGCCATACGCACGGCACCGGCTGTACATTTGCCTCCGCATTGACTGCGCATCTTGCCCGAGGACGGTCCGTCCTGGATTCTGCGCAGGCCGCGAAGGCGTATGTCACGGAAGCGATCCGCCATGGCTTGGCGATCGGCCACGGACAAGGCCCGACGGATCATTTTTATTTTCTGGAGCGGTAACAGCAGATCAATGTTTACGCGAACCATTTCTCCTCTCACTCTTTGCATCACCGGCTTGGGCTGGCTGATGCTGGCGTCGATTCTCGGCATGGCGCCCCTGGTCGGGTTGATTCATAGCAGCCCGTTGCCGCCGTGGGTGGGAGCGCTTCATGTCCATGCCGTCCTGGTCGGCGGCGTGACCCAGATTATTCTCGGTGGGTTGTTCCTGCTCATTCCTCCGGCGATCTCAGCAGACCGAAAAGAACCAGGCTGTACCCTCTTCACATTTTGGACAATGAACGGCGGCGTGATCGGAATGCTCGTGGGATTCACACTGCACCGGTATGCGGTAGTCGGCATGGCCGGCCTCGTCGTCATGGCCGCATGGCTCTCCGTCATCCAGATGCTGTGGCATCGAGTACGTCGAAGCTGGAACCTCTCCAGCATGGAGTCATGGTATTACGCGCTGCCCCTCCTGTGCCTTCTGGGTGGGGCAGTCTGTGGAGAACTCATGGCGCTTGGGTTCGTTCCGGAATCCTATGGCTATCTTCGCCTTGCGCACATTCATTTGGGCGTACTCGGCTTTGTGGTCTTGGCCATTATTGGAATAGTGCACAATCTCTTGCCGACGATCTGGAATCGTCCACGCGTGAACCCCAAACTGGCCCAAACAGGGATAATCCTGATACTCCTAGGCCTAGCCGTCTTAATCGGTGGATTCTTGAACTCATCGGTCTCGACTGAACTAGTGGCCGGCGCCATACTCGGTATCGGCGGGATGCTATGGGCCGGTAGTCTGTTGAGGACCTGGCTATCCTCAACTTCGATTGGAAATGCCGCTGCAGACCATCTTTTCGTCAGTGTCTTTTTCCTCCTCGTGACCATCGTGCTCGGCGGTCTTGTCGGAGCCAACCGCCTCTCCGACCCTCCGACGCTTCCCTACGGAAAACTGCACCTGGTTGCCTATACCCATATGACGTTTATCGGCTTCATCGTGAATGCTGTCGTAGGCATCGGTTCGTACATCATTCCCCTCGCCGTCGCAGCCGATCGTGTCCCGAATACCAAAAAACGCGGGCCGTATCAGGATCAACTGATTGCAGTGATGAACCGCTGGAGCCTCATCCAAGTTGCGGCGCTCAGTCTTGGCACCATGGGGCTTGGCCTCTTGGCCGCACTTACCTGGACGGTGCCGTTGACTTCGCTCTCTATCGGCGTGGCAGCCTGGACCAGCCTCGGCCTGCTCATGACCGGCTTGGTTCTCTTTGCTGTCAAGCTGACCTCGATCATCACCAAGAAACCGGAGACGCTTCGAGCGGCACAGACCTCTGCGGATGAGCTCAAGTTGACGGCTTGAATGTCCACGTGAACCGCCCTTCTCCCTGATCTCAACCGACGATTCTGCTACAATCCCTCCCATGGAAGAACGGTTTTCATTTCTCGATCCTCATGGCCATCGAGTTGCTGCCATGTTGACTGTCCCCGATGAGGAGACGGACAAGATCGCCGTGCTGTGTCACGGGTTTCTTTCGTCGAAGACCAGCTCGACCAACAATACGCTGACCCGGATGCTGATCGATCAGGGCATTGCCGCCCTTCGTTTCGACTTTTTCGGCCAGGGGGAAAGCGAAGGTCCTATCGATCAGATCACGGTCAGTCTGGCAGTCGATCAGGCACATCGAGCGATCGATCTGATGCGAGAGAAGGGGTATCGGCGGATCGGTCTGATGGGATCAAGTTTCGGCGGGCTGGTCTCGATTCTGGCCGCTTCGCAACAGACCGACTTAGCGTGCCTTGCCTTGAAATGTCCTGTCGTCGACTTCGCCGAGGAGCTCCGACTCGAATTCGGGGATGATGGGATGGCGCAATGGAAGGCGACCGACACGATTCCGAATATCCTGGGCGGCCCAGGCCGAATCCCGCTTCACTATGCCTTATATGACGATGCGCTCCGACAAATCGCCTATGCCCCCGCACGATCAATCACGGCTCCGACCGTCATTGTGCAGGGAGACCAGGACGAGCAGGTGCCTCTTCATCAAAGCCGACGACTGTACGAGTCGTTACAGGTCAAGAAACACCTTGAGCTGCTGCCCGGTGCCGATCATCGATTTACGAAAGATCCGGACTTCCTGCGGATGACCAAGACCATCGCCGAGTGGCTGAGCCAGCACCTCTCTACGGTTCAGTCCTAATGAGTCGCCGAACACCACATCACGCCATTTTCAGTGAGTACCTCCGCTGCTATCGTGTGCCTACGACCTCGCCGGAAATGAGAGTCCTGGTTCGAGCGAAAACCATCCAATCCTCTCATCCACTGATGATCAGCATTGATGTGAGCGCAGCGCAACCATTTAGGGATGCTGAATTTCTTGAAGAGAGAACTGTTTCGGGAGCAGGATGGGGAAGATCACCCCGATGGGATCCCCACGCTTGATGGTGGTGGGCTTATGTAACTGGAGAAGAAAGTTGGCGGTGAAGGCTTCATAGTCAGGTAGCCACTCGTACTGATTCGGCGTGTGCTTATACTCCTGTGTCTTGATGCCCTCCCAGACGGTAAATGTCCGGTCCGGGTTGTGATAGAAGTGATTCGGCAAATCCTTCATCATCAAGCCGACATGCTTGGGATAGTACAGGCGAACTCCGCAGCAGAGCTTGGGGTAGCCGCTGTTCAAAATCAAATCGACATACATCCCGGAGAAGGTCTTGTAGCCCAAGAGTCGCTCTTCCGGCAGAATCGGTGGAGACTGCCACTGCACGCCTGACGCTGTGCGGCGCAATTTCACATCAGCCGGGCAACGAATGAGCCACCCATAGTGGCCCACCGTCCGGACCGGTCCGCAGTCATCCGGCAACACCTTGTACCCACCGGCAGCCAGATTCCGCTGTTCGTCCAGCGTCATCTGACTCAACATCGGCCGGTGCGGATGAAAGTCCATCTTCAGCCGCTCCGGTGGAAAAGCCGTCGAGTATTCCCGCTCCCAGTAAATGACAATCTTGTCGGTGTCCTCGCCCGCGACCAGAGATGGGGTAGATGCTGTGTCCATGGACCGTGACAGTAATCGAATCCAATGGGCTGAGACAAGGGGGCATGCATACCCCACATCCGACCAGCTCTTTCTCATGGCTCCGCTGCTATGGCCTGATCGTGTTTGCTGCAGATCCATCGACCTGTCACTGAAGATCGGTCTTGCCCCATGCATTGAATCAGTGGTCGTAGGCCTTACGTCAACTCGATGGGCACCCGATTTGGAGTTGCCCAAGATCAGAGTTTCATTTGTCCATACACCAAGAACTCGTATACTACAATCTGGCGTTTTGATGGAGGCTGAGAACGATGCCGAAGATCGATGAACTCTTTCGCATGATGATCGAACATGGCGCATCGGACCTGCATATGATTGCGGGACAGGTCCCGACCTTCCGCATCAATGGTGAACTGGAGCGTCTGCCGGGGATGGCCGTACTCGATAATCAAGGGCTCCATGACATGCTCTACGAGATCGCCCCCAGCGTGAAAAAGGAAGCATTTGAAGCAACCGGCGACTTGGATTTCGGGTATGAAATTCCAGGAATGGCCCGTTTCCGTTCCAACTTTTTCAACCACAAATACGGAATGGGCGCGGTCTTTCGAAAAATTCCCAGCACCGTTCTCTCTGCCGAAGAATTAGGCTTGCCGCCCGTGCTGACACGGGCCGCGATGTTGCGCAAAGGGCTGGTGCTGGTCACAGGTCCGACCGGCAGCGGAAAGTCGACGACTCTGGCGGCAATGGTCGACTATGCGAACAGTCACCGGAAAGATCATATCCTGACCATTGAAGATCCGATCGAATTTGTCCACCAGAGTAAGAGCTGTATCGTCAACCATCGAGAAGTCGGCCTCCACACCATCACGTTTGGTTCGGCTCTGCGGGGGGCCCTCCGGGAAGATCCGGACATTATCCTCGTCGGCGAGATGCGAGACCTCGAAACCATCGCCTTGGCGGTAGAGGCAGCGGCGACCGGGCATTTGGTATTCGGCACGCTGCATACGGAAAATGCCGCCAAAACAGTCGACCGCATCATCGAAGTTTTTCCAGCCTCGGAGCAGCCGCAAATTCGCAACACCCTCTCCACCGCGCTGCGCGTTGTGGTCGCACAGAACCTGTTCAAGCGAATCGACAAGAAGGGGCGCTGTGCGGCACTGGAGATTTTGGTCTGTACCCCGGCTGTCGGCAATCTGATCCGGGACGCCAAAACGGTTCAGATCGCTTCGCTGATGCAGACCGGAAAGAACGTCGGCATGCAGACCTTGGATGACGCGATCCAAGA
>CABVRR010000025.1:16444-26755 GCA_902500705.1 uncultured Nitrospira sp. | reverse complement strand
TGCGTGGTAACCCATTGGGGGCATCATCATGCGAAAATACCTCTACATCGTGTCCCTGTTGTTTTTCTTCGCACACGCTGCAAGTGCTGAGAATAGACCTCGTCTGACACCTCCTCAAGCACACCCACTCCCCTCCGAGCAGAATCATATCGAGAGCGGTCGGCAAATGATCGAAGCACTCTTGAACATCCGTGCTGTGCAGGCGAGTCGTGATGTCAAAGCCATCAAAGAAAACAGCATTCAAGGCATACCTCGAGGAAAGAACTTGACGGACATACCTGGCCTGTCGCCGGGACAATCGAACGAGCGTCGACTCCGTGGCCGTCGTCAAGAAGCGGCCCCTGCAAGCGATCCACATGATCCGAGCGGGCTCCTGAATCCTAGCTCTCACACACGTCACAAATCCCCGCGCGGGACGGTCGTAGGGCCAGGGGGTCTTCCAGATCGTGGCAGCCTGACTCGACAAGCTGGTGATACAGGCACTGCGTATGGCGGCGGGAGGCGCGGACCTGGCCCAGTGTGGTTGGAACGAAGCACATCAAGACAATCCACCGATGGGACACGGACATGGGGGAGTAGTTTATATCGTGATACAAGCGGCAACCATTGGCGAGCGGACTACGTGGATACGCGTCGAGAAGACGGCACCGTGATCTCAAAAGACACCGTGTTTGACTCGCATGGCGAGCCGATCAAAACCACCGTGCGTGAGAGCTTCTACGATGGCACTGCAACGGAAACCACGACCACCCATGCAACCGGAGAAGTAACCTCAGCGACCGGTTCATTCGAGAAAATATTTCCGGCACGCAACATCGACCCTGATGCACCGAGTGGTGCTGAATCTCTCGCACCCAGGGGGTGGCATAACCCGATTACAGGTGCGGTTCAAAACCCAGGGATGAGAACCGATAATAATCAAGTCAATCCTGGGCGCGAACCTCGGGAACCCAGCCCTGCGCAACCGGTGATACTCGACAAGCGAGATCTGGTGATCAATCCTCTACCCGATGAGGTACGGGGCGCCGGCAGCATCCCAACCGATATCCGGCAAAACAACCCGACGATTGTTGACCCGCCACGTCCATCCAACTGAGATGACAGGCGAGACAAAGAGCGCAGCACCGTTTTCCGCTTACCGGTCTCACCGAGACAAAACTTTGAAGGTCTCCCCCGCGAGGATAATCCCCTCTGTGCCGTCGGCAAGCTTGACCTTGAACCCGTCATAGTCCTGTCCGTGATAGGACCCAATGGCTGTTACCGTCTCACCAACTTTCAGCGTCACAATGACTTTGCCTGGCTGAAACATCGGGCTTGAAGATGCAGGCACCGCCGGTGTCTGGTCTATACTGTAGACCTCCGTTGGTTTCTCAATCATGAGGATCGTCTCGCGATTCTGGCATCCGACTAAAATTGATACGCAAACAACTAGAAATGCAAGCATTGTAAGATGACCACGAAGTTTTCTCACGGCAGCCCTCATCCACATATTTCCTCAAGCCTCACTTCTTTCAAAAAATGGTATTTCCACAAACCGGGATATTCCAAATGGAGACAAGTGCCCCCAGGTCTTCTGAAGCACGTGCCGGTCTTTCGCTTATCTGACCAGCTTCGACCGGACTCAGGAAATCCACTTGAGCGCCGGCTTTTTCTGATTGATGGCGCAGTCTCTGAGGTAGAGATTGATGAGATGCTGATACGGCATGCCAAGCTCATCAGCCAATCCTTTGAAGTACGAGATGGTTCCATTGTCCAAGCGAATGGTAATGGGTTTCTTGAGTAGGCTCCGATAGGGGTTTCGTGCCCCTTTCGTTTTTGAAAAATCATACTGCGCTCTCATACATTATCTTTCACATAGATTTTTTCTCTACCGCTTTCCTACAAGCCAAATACTCTAGTATGTGCTCCAATGCTACTCAATAAATAATCCCGCCGACGACCCAGTGCCGATCATCCGGGATGTCGATCAACAGTCGCGTGAGGTTCATGCGGGCGAGTTGGGAACCGATCTCATCTTCCGTGAACGCAGCGAGTAACGAATTGTAAAAATCGCGGCGCAGGATGTCCGGCTCGTCGGCGGCGTACTGATCGACGATGGCTTGGGCTGCTTCCGGTGACTCGGGGCGAAGCAGATCCGTCACCAGCACCGGTACCCCCGGCTTCACCAGCTGGCGCAGCTTCTGCCAGAACTGCAACGGGTTCGGCAGATGATGAAGCAGGCTGTTGGAAATCACCGCGTCGACGATCCTCGCACCCGCAACCTCTTCCAACCGTTCACAACGCAATGTAATCCGATCAGCCAATCCGGTTTGCTTCACCGCCTGCTCCCCCAGCTGAATCATCGGAGCCGAGGCATCGATCCCCAGTATTCGGCAACTTGGATACAGCTTGGCAAATCGGATAGGAATATCAGCAGGGCCACAGCCGAGATCGAGTACCAGTCCTTGTGAAAACTCCGGAAAGTATTCCTTGAAGCACTCGACGAATGCTTGATTCTCTTCGGCAAAGTCGGCCTGCGCGTAGGCGGCGGCCTGTTTGGGATCGTCCATCAACTCTGGTTCAAGTATTCGATCCATTCTTCGCTCCTTCAAGAGACTCCGGTTCAGGACTATGATGGTAACTCCTCGACCTTCGCCGCAATCTACACCTTCACGATCGTGACCTCGTCCCCAGGTCGTACCACTCCGCCTTGCAGCACTTTCGCATAGACACGGCTCCAGCCGGGATAGAGCTTCTGCGAAATACGCGAGAAGTCCTCATCGCGAAACCACCGCCCATTGTGGCGACAGGGAGCCGTATAACTCATCACTTCCAGTTCTATCTCCGGCCCGACTGTCACGCGCACACCAGGCCGTACCAGGTCCCAATCTAACCCTGATACCGTCAGATTTTCTCCCGACGATCCGGCATCGATGGGATGGCCTTCATCTTGTAGTCGTTCGATGAGTTCGAGTGAATACAAACAGACCGCCCGATCAGGTCCCCCATGGAACTTGAGGTTCCGCTGTCGATCGCCACTCACCCCCTGTTCACTGACCTTGGCTTCCCCCACCGGCAGCTTGGGCACTCCGCCATCGGACACGCTAATCTGATGCACATGCGGATAGGACGGTCGGTTCACCATCGCGACGCCTCTCCGTCGCACGATTCCGGCTTCAGAAATTGCATGGCCACCCAGCCTTCTTCCTCACGTCGTCTGACGCACGCGAGGCCAAGGCTGGAAAATCGTTCAGTGATCTCGACCTCCTGCTCGGCCAGAATGCCGGAGACCATGATCCTTGCTCCTCTCGTCGCCACATGGGCTAACTCATCAGCAAGGTTCAAGACCGTCTGCCGATCGAGATTGGCCAGCACAAGATCGGCTGTCCTCCGTTTCGCTTCCGGCACATCAGCCAACGTGCCGGCGATAATATCGATTCGGTTCTTCAACCCGTTGTGCAGGACATACTCGTGTGCGCACTCCACCGCAACCGGATCGATCTCCAGCCCCATGGCGGACGTGGCACCGAGCAGCACTGCCGCCATGGCCAAGATCGCACTTCCCGTCCCTACATCTAAGACTTCCTCTCCACCATGGATATCCGCTTGCAACCACTCCAGCAACATGCGTGTCGTCGCATGGTGACCCGTGCCGAACGCTTGTTTGGGATCCAAGACGATTTCGATGTCACGTGAATCCAGCGCCACCGGCTCCCAACTCGGACGAATTACCAGCCGACCGATTCGAAGCGGCTTCACGGAGCGCACCCACGCCTCGTTCCAATCTTGAGCCGGTATGCAAGTCACAGCGATCGGAATCTCGCTGCCCGATGGGATAAGACCCGCCAGAGCTGACCGCACCGAGGCAAGCCGTGCACCATTCCATTGGTCCTCAGCCCAATAGAGGTGAAGCACACCCTCTTCTTCCCAGGCTCCCTGAATGGACGGATCATCCAGTCGGCTCAGCAGTTCCCCTGAGTCGAGGCATTCCTGAATACAGACATCAACCCAATCATTCGACATGGTGATCCATCAGGCACAGTCTGCGAACAGTTTCATCTCCACATCATCTTGTCCGAACGCCGCATGCCCCGGTCCTGATTGACCTTCCCGTCCGTTCCCAGTAATGTCGCCTGATTATGGCACTCGCGCGCATCGCCCAGATCGAGAAGACAATCCGACGCACTGACCGTCTCATCACGCAAGGAACGAGGACCAGCGGCACATTTACGCGATGGCGACTGGCCATTTTCCTCATCGGCTTCGTCTGCACCGTGACGCTGTACAAATTCAATTGGTATCACAGCGGCAACCTGGCTCTCGGCGCATTCCTCGCGCTCTTCATCACCGTCGCTGCCTATCATAACAGGGTGGAAACACGGATTCACCGGCTCCGGGAATGGAAACAGATCAAGCTGACGCATCTTGCGCGCATCACCCTCAATTGGGCTGCCATTCCACCAAGACCCGGTGAAGCTCCAAAGGCTCATCCCTATGCAGCAGACCTCGATCTCTTCGGCACACATTCGCTGACTCATCTGCTCGACACCACGGTGTCGGACCAAGGCCGGGAACGATTACATGGTTGGTTGCTGGAACAACCTCCTCCCCCCTCACAGTGGCGCGCACGGCAGTCCTTGGTGAAAGAACTTGCGCGTCGCTCGCTCTTTCGCGACCGATTGACTCTCGAAGCCAGATTGACGGGCGAGCAAGAAATCAACGGCAGACGACTGGTCACGGTGCTTGAGCACCCGATCGGCTTACCGCACCTTGATACAATTCTGATCATCCAAAGCGTCCTGGCCCTGACCACCATCGGCCTTGCCTCGGCGTCGATGCTCGGCCTGCTTCCCGGCTATTGGATGTTTTCGTTCGCGGTGTATGCGCTCATCTATTTCATGACCGATCAGGGAGAAGAGTTATTGGAGCACGCGGTCGGGCTCCATCATGAGACCGAACGGCTTGCCGTCGTCCTTGGGTACATCGAGCGCCACGCGCGACAACCAGGCACCGCGCTCGCCTCGGTCTGTACAAATCTGACAGGTGGCACCGGGCCCCTGCAGCACCTCACAGAGGCCGCGCGAACCCTACATGCCATCAGCATCAAAGCCCATCCCCTTGTCCATCTGGCCGTCAATGCGTTGTGTCCATGGGATTTGTGGTTCATGCGACGCCTCGCTCGCATCCAACATGCAATCAAGGACCAACTTCCGCACTGGCTGGATGGCTTGGCGGATGTCGAAGCGGCATCGGCGCTGGCGACCTTTGCCGATCTTCATCCCGATTACGCATGGCCGACGCCCCTCGTTGCAGACGACGAACAGAACGGCACCCCGCCGGCGATCCACGCCGACCGACTCGGCCATCCGCTACTGTCTCCCAACATCCGCGTCGTAAACGACCTGCATCTGAAAGGACTCGGCTCCATCTACTTGCTGACCGGCTCGAACATGTCCGGCAAGAGCACGTTCCTGCGAACGATCGGCATCAACCTCTGTCTGGCGCAAGCCGGTGGGCCGGTCTGTGCCGACCGCCTTGACTGGACGTGGAGCCGGCTCGCCTGCTGCATCCGTGTCGGCGATTCACTCGATGCCGGCCTCTCGTTTTTCTATGCGGAGGTCAAACGACTCAAATCGATTCTCGATGCCACCCAGGAACCTGCACGCTCCCCCGCTCTGTTCCTGATCGATGAGATCTTCAAAGGCACCAACAACCGTGAGCGGTTGATCGGGAGCCGGGCCTATATCACGGAGCTTTCGAAAGGGAACGGCTTCGGCCTCGTCAGCACACACGATTTGGAGCTGGCGGATCTGGAATCCGTGATCCCAGGTTTGGCGAACGCGCATTTTCAAGAAACCGTCTCAGCCGGCGCGCTCGAGTTCGACTACCGGCTCAGACCAGGCCCTTGCCCCACTACAAACGCGCTGAGAATCATGGAGCTGGAAGGGTTGCCTATTTCCTCCGGCCCTACAAATCAGGCACAATAACTCGTGCGCATGATCACTCCTACTGATCCGAAGACTCAGTCGTTGCCCTATCCTCTGCGAAGCCTCCTGATTGCGCAATTCTGTGGGGCATTCAACGATAACGCCTGGAAACTGATGGTCGCCTTGCTGGCAATCCGGCAAGCCACCGCCGGCATGGCACCAGGTCCTGGACTGGAGACCGTGGCGCAGACGCAAACCGCCATGGCGTTTGTGATCTTCACGCTGCCATTGATGCTCCTCTCGCTTGTGGGCGGCACCTTAGCGGATCGCGTCAGCAAACGAACGGTCATCATCTCGATCAAAGTCGTTGAAGTCTTCCTCATGGCCGCTGGCACTATCGCGCTCTGGATGAATCCTACCGGGGGAGTCCTGCCCCTCGTGGTTCTCTGCGGAATGGGAATCCATAGCGCGCTCTTCAGCCCGTCGAAATACGGCATTCTTCCCGAGTTGGTCCCACATGAACGGCTCGCCGCCGGTAACGGATTGTTGGAACTGTGGACCTTCGCGGCAATCCTCACGGGAACCGCCGCGGGAGGTGCGCTCTTACAGATGGCCGGGAATCAAACCTGGCTCGCGCCGCTCGCATTGACCGGACTCGCCGTCATCGGCCTTATCACCGCCTTTGGTGTTCCACAGGTATCCCCTGCTCGCACGGCCGGAGGCGTGGGCACCACGGTCCGATGGGCCTGGGCGACGATTCGATCCGAGCGGATGCTGCGCATGGCCATTCCCATGGAAGTCCTCTTCTGGACGGTGGCAAGCCTCTTCGGGCAAAACTTACTCGTGTATGCCAAGGCGATCTTGCAACTATCCGATGCGGCCTCGGGCCTTCCACTCACCGTCTTGTCCGTGGGAATCGGCGTCGGGTCAATACTGGTCGGGAGAATTTCGACAAACCGCGTGGAGTACGGGCTGATTCCAATAGGCGCGACCGGTGTCTTTCTCGCCTTGCTCTTGCTTGGCCTATTGACACCGCCATTGTCCGGAACATTCCTTCTGATGGTCATTCTGGGAATTTCCAGCTCGTTCATCTTCGTTCCACTGAACGCCGTTCTTCAGTGGAAATCCCCGCCTGACCGGCGTGGTGCCGTCATTTCATTCTCCAACACCTGCGTCTTCACCGGCATTCTCTTGGGGTCGCTCGTCGGCGGGTCTCTGGCCACTGCGGGTCTCTCGACGACCGGTATCTTTATCGCCGCCGCCGTCATCACCCTGCTTGGCATCGGATGGGCCGTATGGCTGCTGCCTGAGACGTTGCTTCGATGCGTGCTGGTCGTTCTCAGTCATACCGTCTTTCGCCTTCGCATCATCGACCAGATCCATGTGCCGCAATCCGGCGGCGCCCTCCTTGTCCCCAATCACGTCTCCTTGATCGACGGCCTTCTCCTCATTGCCAGTCTGGATCGTCCTGTACGGTTTGTCGTCGACTCCCGCTATGCCGAACAGTCGATCGTCAAACCGTTCATGAAGGCGCTCAGGATCATCCCTCTTTCTGCTCATGGAGACGTGCGGAGCATTCTTCGAGCACTTCGCGATGCCGGCGCGGCCATTGATCAAGGCGAGCTCGTCTGCGTGTTCCCCGAAGGCCAGATCACGGGTACCGGCACGCAGATCCCGTTTCGCCGGGGGTTCGAACGAATCATGAAGGGACGGACCGCGCCCATCATTCCAGTTCACCTTGACCGTGTGTGGGGCAGCATCTTCAGCTTCAATCACGGGTGCTTTCGCTGGAAAGTTCCGGAGCGCCTTCCTTACCCCCTCACCGTTTCGTTCGGGACACCTCTGCCGCCAGACACCACACTGCATGAGCTGCACGGGAACATTCGTGAACTCGGCGAAGCAGCCTGGCGACTCCGCATCTCCTATCGTCAGCCACTCCATCGTGAATTCATCAGGGCAATGCGCCGCTATCCGTTCCGCTTAGCTATGGCCGACCAGAATCGTCCACGCGTCACATCCTTGCAGGCCCTGATCGGATCGATCGTCCTGGCGAAAACGTTACAACCTCATTGGGACGGCCAAGAGCGGGTGGGCGTGCTGCTTCCGCCGACGGTCGCCGGTGCACTCGTCAACGTTGCCGCACCGCTCTGCGGCAAAACCATCGTGAACTTGAACTACACGGTGGGAAAACCTGGATTAGAGGCTGCTGTCGCTCTTGCAGGCCTACGCACGATCGTGACCAGCCGAACGTTCATCGAGAAAGCCAAACTCGACCTGCCGGACGGGCCATCGGTGATTTGGCTGGAAGACGCGGCCAAAACCATCAGCACCGGCAGAAAAATCATGGCCGCGCTACTGGCTCTGTTCGCTCCATGCCACGTCATCGAACGAGCCTGCGGGCAAACGACCCCTCTTACGCCAGGCAGCTTGGCGACAATCATCTTCAGCAGCGGCAGCACCGGTGAGCCGAAAGGTGTCATGCTCTCGCATTTCAGCGTCGACGCCAACATCCAGGGCGCCACGCAGATGCTCCACCTCTATCAGGATGAGCGGGTACTCGGCATTCTGCCGTTCTTTCATTCCTTCGGTTACATGGTGTTCTGGTTGGTCATGTTCAACAACGCCGCGATGATCTTTCATCCCTCGCCGCTCGACGCGACCGTGATCGGCGAACTGATCCAAAAACATCGCGTCACGTTTCTCGTCACCACGCCGACCTTCTTACAACTCTATTCGCGCCGTTGTACGCCGAAACAACTTGACTCCGTGCGTGTCATCCTCACCGGCGCTGAAAAATTGTCGACACGGCTGGCCACCACGATTGCAGACACGTTCGGCATCGCTCCGATCGAAGGGTACGGCGTCACGGAATGTGCCCCTGTCATTGCCGTCAACTGCCCGGACTTCAGTGCAGCCGGCTACTATCAACCAGCTTCACGCCGGGGGACCGTCGGGCAACCGCTTCCCGGTATCTCAGTCCAGGTTGTCGACCCCGACAGTTACGCGCCGCTTTCAGCATGCACGCCGGGTATGTTGCTCGTGAAAGGGCCCAATGTGATGAACGGCTATCTACAGCGCGAAGATCTCACGGCTCAGATCATGCGGAACGGCTGGTACGTCACCGGTGATATCGCCTCGCTCGATGACGACGGGTTTGTGACGATTACCGACCGGCTCTCGCGTTTCTCAAAAATCGGCGGCGAGATGGTCCCTCACGGCACAGTCGAAGATGCCTTGCAACAGGCCGCTGAAGCCGACACACAAGTCTTTGCCGTGACCGGTCTCCCAGACGAAAAAAAAGGAGAGCGGCTCGCCGTTCTCCACACGCTGGAAGAATCCCGCATCCCTCACATCGTGGAAAAGGTTTCGGCAAGCGGGCTGCCCAATCTGTTCATTCCGGGGAAACACCAGTTCGTCAAGGTCGATGCGTTACCGGTTCTGGGAACCGGCAAGCTTGACCTGCGAGGCGTTAAGCGCATCGCGGCGGAACGACTCGCTTCGCATAACGCCTGACACGTATCCCCTAAACAAAAGATAACGACCAGCTGAATGTGCTCTGATCGATTGCTTCGAGCCGTCGCGGATCGACCAATCGGGCTGAGAGTTGCATCGCAAAACAACAGGGCCGTCCTTCTTTATGAAGAACGGCCCTGTTGTCATCATGACCGACGACTGATCAAGCACGCTACGGACTGACCGAGATCCGGTCCTTGATCAGATCGAACGTTTCTTTTGGAACCACGTTTTTCGCGACCAATTCCCCCTTCACACGGTAGGGACGATTGCTCACGATACGATCAGCCTCATCCTGCTTCAATCCGAGGAAAAGAATCATATCGTTCGCTGACACTTTATTGATGTTCATCGCCGCCGAGGCAGCGGCCGCCGGGGAAACCGTCGCCGTTCCGGCCGGAGTCTGGCTGGAAGATGCTGTTGCGGCCTGAGTCGAAGCTCCCGCATGGGATCGATCCTTCAGCTCTTTTTGATACCGAGCGACCAATGATTTGAGGGTATCGTTATGGCGCTTGACGTCCTGATATTCCTGCCGCACGTTCTTATTCTGCGCCGAGAGCGCCTTGACCTTGTCCTCAAGCTCCTTTGTTCGTCCTTCGATCGTCCCGCGCTCTGCGTCACGTCCATGTTCAATGCGCTGCAGTTCGTCGCGTGCCGCCTGTGCCTCATTGCTGAACTTCACGTTCAGTTCTTTGAGGGTTCGGACCTGTTGCTCCATCGCGCTCTTCTGTTGGCGGGTTTTTTCCATATCCATTTTGACAGTATCTGCCTCGGCCAACGCCTCTTGATATTTCTTGTTGGATACGCAGCCCGTAGTCAACACCACCCCAACCAACGTTATCGCCATCCACTCGCGTCTCATGCGATCCTCCCTCCATCAAACCCTACGGCC